>NZ_JARZHI010000129.1:0-15585 GCF_029946465.1 Polyangium sorediatum | reverse complement strand
CCGCCGCCGCCGCCCGCGCCGCCGCTACCCCCTTCGCCGCCGCTGCCGCCAACGCCGCCAGCGCCGCCCGCACCGCCTGGGCCGCCGCCGCCCTCGCCGCCGCTACCCCCAGCGCCGCCCGCGCCGCCGCTGCCACCCATTTCACCGAGGATGCGGCCACGAACTCGGTAGTGGTCGAACGGCGCGCCCAGCATGAACCGGCTGTAGAGCGCCAGCGTCTTGCCCGCGCCGTCCGAGGCCAGCGCCGTCGCGCGGGTGTCCAACCCCGGAGGTGCCACCGTGAACACCGGCTCGACCATGCCTCCGGGGCTCAGCTCCACGCCGCGCAGCGCCGTCGCGCACCCCCCTGCCGTGGCCTCGCGCTCGCGCCAGGTCACCACGATGCGCTGCCCGTCGAATGCAGCCGAGGGGAAAGCCTTCGGCTGGGCGTCGCCGCACCCATTCACGATCGGCGCGATCACGAACCCATCCGGATCGAGCACAGTCCCGGCGGGGCTGACGCGCGCGGCGCGCAGGACGTTGGCGCCGCCGTCCTTCGAAACCCACACCACCACGTGGTTCTGCCCGTCGAAGACGGCCGCCACCGGGCCCTCGACAAGGGGCGCGCTGGACGACGCGATCGGGAAGAGCGCCGTGTCCACCAGCACGCCCGAGGGGCTCATCCGCGCCCCGCCCAGGCCGTTGCCCATCCCGTACGTCGCGAGGTGATTCGTGCCGTCGAACGAGAACGCCACGGGAGCGGAGTAGACGTCCGGGAGATCGATGGTGAACGGTCCGCTCACCACGCCCTGGTCATTCATGAACGCCGCGACCGTGGTGAAGGAGATGTATTCGTCGAACGCGACGAACAGCGAGCCGGCTGGGCTGTTCGCCATCGTATACGTCGTGCAAGCGACCCCGGGCAGGGCGACGTCGCCGAGCACCGCTCCCCCCGGGCTCACCCGGGTGACGCTGGACCAGCCGCCGCATCCTTGAGGGTGGAAATCGCTCGTCTCTGATAACACGATGAAATTCGTCCCGTCGAAGCCGACGCGGTACGCATACCGGTACAAGCCTGGATCACCAAGCACGCTCGGAATGCCCGGCAAGACCTGGATGCCATTGGCATCGAGGACCTGGCCGTCCGGAGCGACCCGCGCGCCATACACGCTGCCCATCCCGCCCTGGCGCGTGTCGGTCCAGACGGCGAAGTAATTTGTCCCGTCAAAGGCGAGCGCGGGTCCTTGTTGCCCGTTCATCCCGGTGGCGACGCGGCTCGGCGGCGCCGGCAGCGTGCCGTCCGTCGCGACGCGCCTCGCGCGCAGGTTCGTGTGACGGAGGTCGTAGTCGAACAGCCCGTCCGCGAAGATCAGCAGCGCCTCGCCTCCGCTGGCCGCCGCCGCGAGAGACCGCCCTTTCCCAACGTCGAGCGGAGCGGCGTCGAGGGGGACACCACCCGAGCTGATCCGCGCGGCGCGCAGCGGCGTGAAGTCCTCCTCCTCCGTCCACACCCGCCAGAACACCATGGTGACGCCGCCGTCGGAGGCGAGGGCGAGATGGGTGGCCGGCTCCCCCAGCGACGGCGTATCGAGGACGATCCCGCCGGGATCGAGCACGGCCCCGGCGCTCGTGATGCGGGCGGCGGAGACCTGCTCCAAGTCCTCGTGCGACCAGGCCGCCACGTAGTTCGTCCCATCGAAAGTGAGGGCGAGGTCGTCGGACTCATAGGAAGGTGTCGGGCCGACGGGGAACGCCGCTCCGACGGGCGCGCCCTGCGCGTCGAGGCGGATGGCGCTGAGGGCAAAGGTTGGGCTCCAGCCGAGCACCAGGGAGCCCGTGCCGTCGGAGGCCACGCGCAGTTGGCGGTGGGGGCGGGGAGGGTCGTAAGGGGCGACCGGCAGGGGCACCGAGACCATGGGACCGACGACGCCGGCCGGCGTGATCTGCGCGGAGCAGATGGAGGTGGTGCCGCCGCAGGCCCACACGGCCTGGTAGGCGGCGCCGTTCCAGGCGACGGCCGGCGCGCGGTACGTGCCCGTCGCGGCGATCGTGAGGGGCGTGGCGTCGAGGATCGCGCCATTCGTGTCGATGCGGACGCCGCACTCGTGGCAGGCGGCGCCGGGGGCGCCGATGTAGGTCACGAGGAACCCCACGCCGTCGGAGGCGACGGCCGGCTTACCCCCGCGGCCGATGCGGAAGGCCGGCGAATCGATCGGCGTCCCGTCCTGCGCCACGCGCGCAGCGTAGAGAGGGACGTTGATCGTGGCCTCCCCCGTGGCAGCCTCCCGCGCGTCCTCCCATACGACGAGGTACTGCCCGCCGCCGTAAGCGATCGCCGGGGATTGCTTCACGCCCTCGACGTCTCCGAGGACCGGCGCGTCGAGGCCGATCTCGGGCCCTACGGTCAGGTAGAGGGGGTCTGTGGGCGTTCTGGGCTCGGCGCCGGGCAGCGAGAGCCCCGGCCCGCGGTCCGCCGCGGCAGGCGCGTCCGCCAGCCCGGGCCGGTCGGCGCACGACGAGAGGAGCGCGGAGCCAAGGGTGAGGGTGGAAAGAGAAGAGAGGAGGCGCAGCGAGGTTCGCCTGCCTCTCTGACCGACGAATGTTGAGAAAAACGGTAACATAACAAGGAAGCCTATCGTCCACGGGACGTCCTCGACAACAGGCTTGTCACACGGGCCTCCCTTTCGCTCGGTCCGTGCTCGATGGTGCGGGACAGCGACGCGAGCGGGACATCTTCTTTCGCGACATCCCCACGACCCGAACCGAAGCGCGTATCGGTTCAGGTCCTCCCCCCCACGACCCGAACCGAAGCGCGTATCGGTTCAGGTCCTCCCCCCTACGACCCAAACCGAAGCGCGTATCGGTTCAGGTCCTCCCCCCCACGACCCGAACCGAAGCGCGTATCGGTTCAGGTCCTCCCTCCCAGGCCTCGCGATGACATCGCGCGCTCGAGGCATGCGACGAAGTGTCACGCGATGCGTTCGACTGCGGGTGTCTTGTAGTCGAGGATACGTTTTCGAGAGGCGCTTTCGTGGGGAGGTCAGCATGTCCGCTTCAACGGTGAACACGAATACCAACTTGTCGGAGATGCGTCGCGCTCGATCGGCGGCGCGGGAGACGGGGCGGCGGTTCGTGGCGATCGAGCGAGACCCGGCATACTGCGCGGCGATCCGGCAGAGGCTGGGGGCTGATACGCGGATGTAACAGTGTCATGGAGACGTGACAGCGACGGCGTCTCGGCAACGTGACAGCGATGCGTTCAGCGAGGTCCACCTCGCGAGATTCCCGGAGCCTCGCAATGACGGCACGCGCGTTGCACTCGCCCTCCGCCGTCGCGCCTCGACGGCGACGACTGTGATCAACGTCCCGATTGCCGAAAGAAAAGAGCCATGAAGCGCAAGTCTGTGCTGCTGGGATCGATTGCCGTCTGCATCATGAGCGCGGGCTGCGTCGATTCTTATGACGAGATCGAAGATGGTGAGATCGGCTCCGCCCAGCAGGCGGCCATCTCCTACACGTGGGCGTATGCCTGGACGCAACAGGCGACGGGCTCGTTCACCGCGAGCCCGACCTACTCGCGGAACAGCTCCGGAGGGAGCAACACCATCACGCATCAGGGTACGGGCAGCTATCTCGTGCAGCTTCAGGGCGTCGGGGTACCTGGCAACGAGCCGTTCGCCGGCGGCCATGTCCAGGTCACGGCCTACGGGAGCGGCGCCGAGCGCTGCAAGCCAAGCTTCTGGATCCACATCGGCGGCAACGTCAATGTCGACGTCAACTGCTTCACCGCCGGCGGCGAAGCGGTCGACACGCGCTTCAGCATCGCGTACGTCCGCAAATCGGGCACCGGATTTTCGCACGAAGCATACGTTCGGGCCAACGAGGCGACGACGTCGGCGTACACGCCGGACCTGAGGTTCCAGTTCAACTCGACCGGCGCGAACAACACGGTCGCGCGCCTGGGCGCGGGCCGCTACACGGTCACCCTGCCGGGGCAGACGGCGGTAGGCGGGACCGTGGAGGTCACGGCCTACGGCGCGGGCAGCGACCACTGCAAGGTGGCTTCGTGGACGCAGCTCGGAGACGACATGGTGGTCAGCGTGCGATGCTTCGACAGCGCAGGCGCCCTGTCGGATAGCATGTTCGACCTCAACTTCGCGAACGCGACGCACGTCAATGGCGCACCTTCCTACAGCTACGCCTGGACGAATGACGCGACCGCGGCGGCGTACACGCCCCACCTTTCCTATCAGAAAGGCTTCCTCCTTGGCTGGGGCGACGTCGCGACCGACATCACCGCCGGGCGTACGTCCACGGGCCGCTATCTCGTGAACTTGCCCGGGATGTCGTCGACGGGCTCGAATGTCCAGGTGACGGCCTACGGCAGCGGCTCGGAGTCCTGCAAGGTCGTGAGCTGGAGCGGTGACGAGTCAAACGCGAATGCCGACGTCGCCTGTTTTGACTCCACCGGCGCGCCGACGGACACGCACTTCGTGATCGTGTACACGGACGACAAGAACCTCTCCATCGGGTGAGCCGCAGGGCGGGGCGTCGGCGCCCCATGCCCCGCTGCCACGCCGCAGCCGACCTGACGCGCGCCGGCCACGTGGTCAATGCGTCCCCTTGCTTTTCGGGTTTGCTGTCCGGGCTTCCGCCGTGATGTTGAACGCGATCCTGTGCATCGCTTCTGCTGCGCGCTTCGCTTCCACGGGCGTCATGGCGTAGCCCTGGAACATGCGGCGTCCCTCGCGCTGCTCGGCGCTCAGGTGCTCCGCGTTCACGTAGACAAGGCCATCGGAGCCGAGCGCGAGCTCGGTCATCAACTCCTGCGGCTCCTCCTCAGGGGACGTCAAGGGTGGTCCTTTGCGGCGCGGCTGGGCTTGCTTCTTTGCCATGGTCGTATCACCTATCTCTCGACGCTCTGTCACAATGGAGAGCGCAACTCGATGTGCGTGAGGTTCCCGCGAATGGCATCCGAAATGCCGAGGTAGATCACGCGGGGATCGTCTGTTTTCCCACGATGGAGCACAATCGCTCTCTTCTCTTCGAGTTGCTCAAGGGCACGATTTAGGTCGGATCGGCGTACCTCCGGCAGGCGCGCACGAACCCACGCGATCGGAACGGGTTCGCGGTGGATTGCGCAGAGGCGCGTGATCGCGAAGTGGACAAAGACGACGAGCCGCTCGTGATCCGGGAAGCGTTGAATCTGCCTGACCACGTGGAGCACTTCCTCGGCAGCATCCACGTACGCGGGAGACAGACGGAAGATGTTGTGGAGCAGAATCTCGCCCATCTGCTCCAGGGGGATCTCGCCTTTGCGATGCAGCGGCGGAGGCGGGAGGAAGCTCGCCAAGGGCGGCGGGGCGAGGCGCGCGGCGAGGTGCTCGCGGGCTCGTCGTAGCGGGGTGCCAAGGAGCGCTACGAAGGCGAAAATGAGATCGAGCCCTCGACGGTGCCAGGGCACCGGCGGCCGGGGATCGTACAGCGTGTCGCGCCTCTCCTCGGGGTGCGCGCTGGGACGAACTCCCGAGGCCGGCGGCGCGGCGCTTTGCACGGAGACCACGGCGGGCTCGTCCTCTTCCATTGTTTGAACCGGTTGCGCGGACATATGACCTCCAGGCAAAAGAGGGCCGTCCGCTCGGACGTACGGCTTCCCGACGTGCGAATCGGCGGCGAACGTGGAGCGCGCGGATGCCCAGAATACCGAGCGCCACGAGAACGCACGTTTGGCGCAGGCCAAGCGGACGGCCCCCAAAGGCGCGCGTTGCAAATTCAGCGCGCGCCTTTGCGAGCCGCAGGACTACCGTCCGAGCGAAGCGGGGCGGCTCGTCGGGCTTGCCGACGTCCTCGTTTCTCACCCCTTACTTCGGAGGATCGGTCCGGTTTTCCGGAACAAACTGTCGATTGGTGGGAGCGTGTACTACGGTGTGGGCTTGCACGCGCCGCGGAGCTCGAACGTCGCGGCGAAGGCGCCCGTGAGCTCGCGGCGGAGCTTGTTCGCGGTTTCGCAGTCTCCCCGCTCCTCGGCGGCCATGATGGCGCGCGCGAGGTAGCGGTTCTTCGCGTCGATCTTGGGCTGCCCTGGTCCGCTCGGGGGAGGCGGCGAAGCGGGGCCAGACGGGGCGACGACCTCCGGGCAGACGAGCGGGCACTCCATGCCAAGGATGCCCCCCTGGACGCTCGGCTGCCCCGTGGCCGCGACGGTGACGAAAATGGGCGAGAGCCTCGCGAGGGGTACGACAGACTGCATCAAGAGGTACACGATGATGCCACCCAGCGCGGCGCCACCGAGCGTGTAGAGGGCTGGTTTGCGGAAGTCGTCCGGGGGGCGAACCGAGGGCGTCACGGGGGCGGCAAAGGAGACGGGGGCCTCGCCCTTGTCGGTTCCTCCGGCCTGCTCCGTGGTGCCTCCCTGCTGGTGCGCCTTCTCGACGATGACGGGAAGGACCGCGCGGCTCGTGATCCCGCGCTTCCGGAACGCCTCTGCAAGCGCGGCGAGCGTGCGCTCGGTGAGGTCGTGCGCAGTGCTCTTCGACATCCCGAACGTCTTGGCGATTTGTGCGAGCGTCATGTTCTGAACGAAGCGCGCCCGGAGGACGGCGCGGCCGCGGGGCTCACAGAGCTCGAGGATCTCGTCCAGGTGCTTCCGGATCTCCCGCTCATTATACTCGTTCTCAGGGTTCGACGGCGCGACGTCGTCCTCCGCGAGCTTCGGGGCGCCACGAAGCGCGATGCCTTGCGCCTTCCAATAATCGCTCGCGACGCTCTCCGCCGTCCGGACCAAGAGGCCCACCACGGCATCCGTGATCTCTCGCTCGGCGAGGTACGTCAGCACGCGGCGGTAGACCTCCTGTCGCAGGTCCGGGATGTCGCTCGCGGGGATGTTTTTCTTTCGTAGCGTCGCGTCGATCGCGGCTTCGTGCGTCGTAAGAATGGCCAACCGATCCCGATCACGTGCATCCATGGTCTTGAACCTCGATCAAATGCGAAACGCTCTCCGGCTTCAAGGACGACAACACAAGGTACGCGGCCCGAGGAGCTGGACGTCCCCGCTGAGCTCGCCGCCCGAGGCCTGGCAGATCCCTGCGTGGTACGTCGGGACGGTCGCGGACTTCGCGGCGATGGCCTGTCCGCTGGGGTTCACGTCGAAGCAGGTCGACTTGAGGGAGGATGCGGAGGCTGTGAGAGGGGCCTCGCTGCAACTACCATCCGGATAGAAGGAGAGGTTGGCCTTGCAATAGCTCCCCGATGGCGTGCCGCACGTGCACGGCGTGCACACGCGCTCGTCCTGGAAGCCCTCGAAGAGGACGTGACGAACGGTGTATTCCTCGGCGGGGCAGTCGTGTATTCCCAAGCGCTGGACGCACTGGTGATAGTCTCCCACGGGCGCGGGGACGCAGTGCTCGTCTGCCAAGCATTGGCCGAACGCGCTGCCTTCGCAGACTCGGGCGATGGTGCCCCAGGTGGGGACCGTCGGCGATTGCGTCGGGCTTTCTGCACCGTCCACGGGCACACATAACTCGTCGGTGATGGCGAGCGGCCCGATCGTGATCGACTGGACGCAGGGCAGAGAGCCGCCGCAAGCCAGGCCCTCGGGGATCGCCCCCTCTGCGGTGCACGAACCTTCCCAAGCTTCAGGCGGGTTTGTTGGCGTCGCGATCGTCCCTTCGGGCGGCGTGCACGGGGCCGCGTGCGCGGTGATGCTCGACGGCAGGGAGCAAGCCCCGGTCGACGGGCCACAGGAACACGGGCCGCACGGCTTCGGTGGGATCTGGATGCCGTCGTGCCAAATGAACTGCTCCACGGGCGCGGTATCGGGGCAGCCGGGCGCGGTGCCGTCGTCGGGGCCGATGTAGGCGAGCACCGGGAGGGAGAAGTCGCCGGGGCGAAACGGCGCGCAGTCGCCAAGACACTGGAAATCGCAGTCGACCACCCCGTCGGTACTTGGGACGTCGGCGTCCTCGTCGCCGGCATCTGCGCCCGCGTCGGGGGAACCTCCGCCGTCCCCCGCGTCGAGTTCGATGTATGTGATCAGCCCTTCGCTACAGGCGACGAGGGAGGAGACCAGAGCCACCACAAAGGAGCCTTTCACAATTGTTCGATACCAATGAATACCGATTCTCACAGCCATCACCCCATCAATCCGAGAAATTTGCCGTCAGAGCAACGCCCAGCGTGATCCGGAGTAGCGGGGATCGCCAATCGGGGACCGTTCCGTCGAGAACCAGGGCGATGCTGCGTAGTTGCATGTTGATATCCGCATACCCAAGCAATGAAAACCGATCCGATAGTGAGATATGGCCGTTGATTCGACCACCAAAGCCCACGGAAAAACCATCCGATCCGGTGACCGCTCGCCCGGGACCGAGATCGATCTGAAGCTGGCTGAGACTGACGACGGCACACGCGTCCACGTGCTTCGTTGCAAAACAGGGCAGTGCCGATCCGGTCCACGTAGTGGCTCGGCCGGGGATCTGTCGCTCGCCGATACCCGATGCTGGGGTGATGAGCCCGCGGACCTCCGCGAATCCCGCGAAGCGGCGCCATCGAACCCCGAGGAACCCGTTCCCGCCGACTGCCACACTCGGCAAGCCGTATGGGGAGACGGCGGCTCCGAGCCCTGCCTCTACCTGGACGGGAGCTTCCTCGGCGTTCGAAGTCGAGCTCTCCACGAACGCTGAGGTCCAGGGGACCAGGAGGGCGAGGGACTCGGGCAGGCGAAGCGCGACGGGGTGGAGTTCGGGCCGCTGGACCTCTACCTCGGGCGGCGCGGCGAGATGGGCGGGAGGCGCCTCGCGCCCCCACGCACCCGGCCCGAGGCGCGCCCGGACGAGAGACGCGATGTCGTACGCGAGCTCGCGGCACGTGCCCTGCGTGTCTGTCTTCCCGTGCCACGCCTCCGCGCCGTCCTCGAGCGCCGGTCCCCAAAGCTCCGCCTCGAAGGACCGGCGGACGCTGTGGACCTCCACCCTGACCACGGGGGAGACGTCGGTCCTGACAACCATGTATCCGAACTCCCCGGCGAGCATGAACGCGAGTTCCTCGGCGTCGGGGCAATCCTCGGCCGGCGTCGGCGGAGCGTATTCCAGGCGGAAGGCGATCTTCGGCTTCGCCGCGAGGGCGGGCGGCGCGAGGGTGAACGCGCAGAGCACGGCGGCGAGGCTGGCGAGGCGGCGCAGCATGTCGGGACGACACGAAGCTACGCTCGGTTCTCGCCGGAATGCAAGCGCCGTTTGCCCGGGCTCGCCGTTCGCTGGTCATGAAAGGGGATTTCCGAAGGCCTCGATGGTCGAGAGGTTCGTCCGGGGCGACGGTGGTGGTTGCGCGCCGCATCCACGTCGAGCCCCGACCGGAGCCTACGTGTTAGGACAGAATTTGTTCGATTTGGGCTGGGTTTTCCCTCGTAAATCCGCCACTTCGGCGGGTAGCTTCCTCCGACGAGGCGCCAGCACGTCACGCGCCCAGGGGCCACCATGCGCCGAGGAGCTCGAGCTCAAAGACCATCGCCCCCCGACCCCCAAGCCCGTCCCCTACCTCGGGCGCAAGGTGTCGGCGGTCCCCCTCCGGAGGTGTCTGAGAGAGGGACCGGACCACCGGATGCCGGACCTCCCGAGACGGATGTCGCGACAACCCCCTCCCGCGCGAAGCCCTTGGACCGAAGGCGCGCGGAGTTTGCCGTCGCGCTTGCGGAGCTTGTCCTGGAAGACCTCCTGAAGTACCCTCCGCGTTCGTCATGAGGCTCTATCAACTGCGGACCGCTCTTTACGCCCGTCGCTCGACGGATGAACATCAAATGGCGTCGCTCGACGTCCAGCGCGAGGAGGGCGCGCGCTTCGTCGAAGCCGAAGGGGGCACCCACGCGCCGGACAACCTCTTCGTCGATGACGCGGTTTCCCGGGCGGAGTTCAAGAAACGGCCGGGCCTGATCGCGCTCTTGAATGCGGCGAAAGCCGGGGAGTTCGATGCGGTCGTCGTCCGCGACGAGAGCCAGCTCGGGGGCGACACGTTCCGGTCCGGGCTCGTGATTCAGGACATTTTAGAGAGCGGCGTTCGGCTCTTCTACTACTACACCGGCGAGGAAGTGACGCTCGACGGCGCCGTCGATAAGTTCATGATCGCGGCGCGGAGCTTCGCGGCAGAGCTCGAACGCGAGAAGACGTCCCAGCGCACGCACGAGCACCTTTTGACGAAGGCTCGGCGCGGGCTCGTCGTCGGAGGGCGCGTGTACGGGTACGACAACGCCGAGGTCCTCAACGGCGAGCAGCGCGTGCGCGTCGAGTACAAGATCAACGAGGAGCAGGCGGCAATCGTCCGCGAGCTCTTCAAGCGGTACGCGGACGGCGAGGGCCTACGCTCGATCGTCAAGGACCTGAACGCGCGCCGGATCCCGCCGCCGCGAGCAGGCAAACGAGGGACCGGTTCGTGGGCGACCTCGGCCGTCTGGTCGATGCTGCGCCGTGAGCGCTACCGCGGGATCCTCGTGTGGAACACGCGAGAGAAGACCTACAAGGGCGGGACCAAGGTACGGATCGCGCGGGATCCTTCCGAGTGGATCCGCGCCGAGGCGCCGCAGCTTCGGATCGTGGACGACGAGGCTTGGTTCGCCGTCCAGGCCAGGGCGCAGACGCAAGAGCACCGCGAGAGCCGACGCGGCGCCGGGCGACCCGCACGCCATCTTCTTTCAGGCCTCGCCCGCTGCGGACAGTGCGGCGGCCCGATGACCGTGACGAACGGCAAGCGCAGCTACGAGACCGTGAAGGTCTACGGCTGCGCCTACAGCCGCGATCGGGGCAAGACGGTCTGCGCGAACACGCTGCGTCGGCCTGTCGACGGCATCAACGACGCCGTGGCCAGGTGGATCTCGGAGACCGTTCTGTCCGAAGAGCTCCTCTTGGACGTGCTTCAGAACGTGCGGGAGCGCCTCACCGAGCGGACGACCAAGACGACGACGGATCTCCCCCGGATGGAGAAGGAAGCCGCGCGGCTCCGGACCGAGATCGATCGGCTGGTCACGGCGCTAGCCACGGTCGATCAGAAGCCGGAAGCCGTGATCCGCGGCATCGCCGACCGTCAAGAGGAGCTCTCCGCGCTCGAGGCCCGGCTACGCGGGGCCAAGGCAGCGCCCGAGGCGATCCAGCTCGAGCTCCGGCGGATGGAGGCAGAGGCCCGGAAGCGGCTCGACGAGCTGAAGGGCACCTTGACTCGGAAGCCCGAGCAGGCCCGCGAGGTGATCCGCATGCTCTTCGAGGGCCCGATCAAGCTCACGCCGATCGAGACCCCGAAGGGGAGCGGTTCTGGGTGGAGGGATCCGCGAACCTGTGGGCCCTGTTCGCGGCTGGATGTCTTAAATCAGCGTCCCCAGCGGGATTCGAAACATTGCCAATCCCCGAATTGGTGGGGTCGCTCTCCGAAATCGCGGCATGAATTCTCGTCAGGCTGGATGGTTGAAGCCATCCGCGTTTCTGTCGATGGCATCGGTCATATCCTTTCCGATCACCCATCAGATATGGACAAATGCTGTCCTAGCCAAGGTTCCGTCCGCCTTGATTTCTAGGGTTTGCGGCTGATACCGATCTGCCATGGTCGCTCGAACCATGGCGGTGGATCCCAATGGTCACGCACTCGGGCGCGAGAGCTCGCCGGATGAGGTGATCGCCGGATCGGCCGGGTGGCACGTCGCCACGGCCGACGCGCTCGATTTCGCCGAAGCGCTCCCGGACGCGTGTGCTCACGCCGTGTGGACAGATCCCCCGTACTGCTCGGGCGGGTACACGGAATCCGCCAAGCGCCAAGCGCGCGGGATGATCACGCACAAGAGCGTGAAGTCCATGGGCTGGTTCATCAATGACAACATGGGCTCGGCCGGGATCGTGTGGCTCCTGCGCTGCGTCGCGGTGCAGGCGTTCCGGATCCTGGTTGACGGCGGGAGCCTCGGCGTCTTCTGCGACTGGCGGATGGTTCCGCTCCTCGCTCCCGCCCTCGAATCAAGCGGGCTTCGCTGGCAAGGGATGGTGATCTGGGACAAGCGAGCTCCTGCCCTCGGGACGGGGTTCCGGCGCCAACATGAGGTCGTCCTCCACTTCGTGAAGGGGACCGGCGTCTTTCATGACGCGAGCACGGGGGACGTACTGAACGTTTCGCGGCTCCATCATGAGGCGCGGAATCACCAGACGGCCAAGCCTCCCGAGGTGATCGAACGGTGCCTCGCGGTGGTAGCTCCGCCCGGGGGCCTGGTCGTCGACTTCTTCACGGGGGGCGGCTCGACGGGCGTTGCCGCGCGGCGGCTCGGGATGCGGTTTCTCGGGAGTGAGATCGATTCGAGGATCGCGGCGCGAGCTCGTGAGGCGATCCGGGCGCAGAGCACGGACGCGCGACGCGTGGGCAAGGCGCATCAACTCGGGCTCTTCGACGGCGAATAACCTTGTCGATTTTCGGTGAAGACCATGGACCTCGACCCGAAATATCTTCCGGATCCTGACGATCCGCCTTCGCTCGCGGCATCCCTCTACGTGAGCATGGGCTGGAGGCCGCTTCCCCTTTGGTCCGTCGATCCGAGGACAGGGGCCTGCGAATGCTCGCGCGGCGTGCGCTGCGGTGGGAGCGCGGGCAAGCACCCGCGCATGCGCGCGTGGCAGGATTTGCGGCCGACGCGCGAGGACGTCCTCGCGTGGTGGAAGAAGTGGCCCGATGCGGGGGTCGGCCTGGCGATGGGTGGCGAGGCGCGGCTCGTCGCTCTGGACATCGACGGGCCTGCCGGGCGGGAGAGCTTGCGCGCTTTGGAGGCCATCCACGGGCCGCTTCCGCGCACCTTGGCCTCGCGCTCCGGGCGCGTCGACGGGGGCGAGCATCGCGTGTTCGTCGTGCCGCGCCACTTCGACATGAGCGCGATCCGGAACAACGCGGGGAAGCTCGCGACGGGGCTCGACGTGCGCGGGGATGGCGGGCAAATCGCGACCTGCCCGACGGTGCATCGCACCGGGAGCGTCTACACGTGGATTGATCGTGTTCCGGTGGCGGAGTTGCCGAGGTGGCTGTTCGAACGGATGGCATCGGCGAGCACGCGCGCGGCGGCTCCGGCGCGCACGGAGGCGAGCGTGACGCCTGAGGCCCCCTCCTTCGGCGAGGATCACGCCCGGTATGCGCGGGCGGCGTTGAATCAGGCGATCGAGGTGGTCGAGCGGGCGCCGAAGGGCTACCGGAATGACACCCTCAATCGTGAGGCCTACTCGCTCGGTGGGCTCGTCGCGCGTGGGCTGCTCTCGGCGAGCGAGGTCGAGGATGCGCTCTACGGCGCCATGCTGAACGGTCGGTGGGATCCGGAGGCGATCAAGGCGCAGCACCTTCGAACCTTGCGCCGGGCGCTCGAAGATGGGTGCGCGGCTCCTCGGACGGTTCCGCCGCGGTCGAGCCATGGGCGAAGCGTTTCGGATTCGCTGCAAAACGGGAGGTCGCGCGAGGCGGGTCGGGGGGCGGAATCGGTCGTGGACGACGATGACATCGAGCGGGCGGCGATCATGGCCGAGGGCAAACAGGCTCCTACCCGGTCGGACGTGGGCCGAGCTCCGAGCCCCCCGCCTGCCGCGAGTCCTCGGCGAGATGGCACGGATCGCGCACCGCGCGCGCTGCCTGCTCTTCGTGCGGGGACGGGTGAATGTACCGAACTCGCGAACGCGGAAGGCCTCGTCGCGGTCCACGGCGCGGATCTGCGATTCGTGGCAGAGCTCGGCGGCTGGTATCACTACGATGGGCGGCGCTGGTCGCGTGATTCGCCAGCGGCCGAGCGGGCGGCGAAGGATTACACGCGGCTCCTTTCGCTCGTCGCGGCGGAACGCCTCGCGGCGGCGCGGAGGGCGCTCGATGCGGTGGCCGAGTCCTCGGACGAAACAGCGATCAAGCGGGCTCGGGCCGCGCTCGACGGCGCACAACGTCGTTACGCGTGGGCGATGCGCTCGCAGGGGGCGCGTGCCCTCTCGAACATGCTCGCGCTCGCGTCGTCGGAGCCGGGGGTGGTCGTGCCGGCGTCAGCGTTCGATGCGGATCCGTGGTCGCTCTGCTGCCTGAATGGCGTGGTGGACCTGCGGACGGGGAAGCTGCGCCCGCATCGGCGGGAGGATCTGATCACGCGGCTTGCTCCGGTCGTGTACGATCCCGCGGCGCGGTCGGAGCTCTGGGAGACCTTCCTCCACGATGTCACGGGCGGCGATCGGGAGCTCGCCGGCTTCCTTGGCCGCGCCGTAGGCTACTCGATGTCGGCGGACACGAGCGAGGAAAAGCTCTTCTTCGTGCACGGGCCCGCGGCCTCGGGGAAGTCGACGTTCCTCGAGGCCGTCAAGGCGACGCTGGGGGACTACGGCACGACGTCCGATTTCGAGACGTTCCTGGTCCGGCCGCTGGTCGGCGCGCCTCGGAATGACATCGCCAGGCTCGCGGGGTCGCGGTTCGTGGTCTCGATCGAGGTGGACGACGGCAAACGGCTCGCGGAGGCGCTCGTCAAGAGCATCACGGGCGGCGATACGGTGACCGCTCGGATGCTCTATCAGGAGTCGTTCGAGTTCAAGCCGACGTTCAAGTTATGGCTTGCGGCAAACCATGCGCCCCGCGTGAGCGACGAGGATCTGGCCATGTGGCGGCGGATCCTGCGCATCCCGTTTGACAGTGTGATCCCGAAGGAACGGCGCGATCGACGCGTAAAACGCACGCTCACCGACGTGCGGAAATCGGGAGCGGCCATCCTCGCGTGGGCGGTGCGCGGCTGTCTGGCCTGGCAAAAGGATGGGCTCGCGGTGCCTGCGTCGGTCGAGGCTGCGACCGAGACATACCGGCAGGAGAACAACCCGCTCCGGGAGTTCCTGGACGATGAGTGCGTGGTCGCCAAGGACCGGACGGTATGGCCTGATGTGTGGGTCACGCGCTCGGCTCTCCGCGAGGCCTACGAGCGCTGGGGAAAGGAGAACGGCGCGCGGCATCTGCTCGGACCGAAGGCATTTACGCGGCATCTGCGGGAACTCGGCTGCAATGACAAGGCGAAGCGGTGGGTGGACAATGCTTCGGTGCGGGCTTGGGAGGGGATCCGATTACGGCAAGCGGCGGACGATGCGATGGACGAGGTGGGCCATGCGTAATGACGGCGGGGCGCGCGGCAATGGGCGCTCGGACGGGGAGAGGCGCCCTCGGGTGGTTGCTGGTCACGACATGGGCAGCACGCGAGGGTCTGGACACGAGCATGTGTCCAGGATTTTTTTACGAGGATTCGGGCACTTGGGCCCGTTCTGGTCACGTCTGGTCACGTTTTTTGTATCCTCGCGCGGGGGTGTGCGCGCGCGCAGGATCGGGAGTTTTCAAAACGCGTGTCCAGACGTGACCAGGTGACCAGGTGGCGGCGATGCGTGGCTCGGCTGGACGGGAGGTGGCGCGTGAGGCTCGGCGAGGATGACGGCGACGAGGGGCCCGAGGACGATCAGGATCCGGTGCCCACGGCGATCGTAAGTCCTCGCCGCCCCCCGTCCTGACGTCCCGTGGCCCCCGTGCCCAGGCTCCCAACCGGAAGGAGCCTCAACATGCATACGGAACAACAAGCGGCGGCCATTCGTGCGGAGGTCTCGCGCA
>NZ_JARZHI010000128.1:0-16807 GCF_029946465.1 Polyangium sorediatum | reverse complement strand
CGCAGGTACGAGGCGAGGGCCACGTCACCACACGTTATTGCGTGTTGCGTACAATCCAGTTTTCAAGGACCGAGCCGAAGGCTTGCGGCAGACACTCCTGCCATTCCTTCGTTCTGTCATCTCGCCGACCGCCTGACGCCGCTTGCGCGGCGTCGTTTGTCTCGGCGAGGGCGGTTGATTTAGTTGCCTTGCGGCGCCCTGTCAACCTTTTATTTCGAGTCGGTCGTTTTCTTTTTCGACCGTCTCTCCCTCCGCTCAGCACCGCTTGCTGCGATGCCCTTTGCGTCGGGGCGGCGGATTCTACTCATCGAGTTCCGCCTGTCAACCACCTTTTTGCCTTTTTACTTCGTCCCGTTTCTTCTGCTTTTCCTCTCCCTCTTGCGAGGTCGAGGGAACGAGGCAAACCTCGTCCTTATCGAGCTGAAGAACCGGAGCGATGGCCCTCGGTGGCCTCTCCGCGGCGACTCACGCCGTCGCGTCGAGGGGGGCGGACTTTACTCATCGAGTTCCGCCTGTCAACTGCCTCGTCACCTTTTTTTTCGTCCCGTCTCTTCCGCTTTTTCCCCGCCTCTCGCGGGGCGAAGGAGCGAGCCAAACTCACTCCTTCTCGCTGAAGAACCGGGGCGGAGGCCCTCGGCAGCCCCTTCGCGGCAGCACCGCCGTCGCGTTGGGGAGGGCGACTCTACTCACCCTCCCCTTCCTGTCAACAACCAGGACGATCTTTTTCCGTCCATCGTGTCCGGCAGCGGGTTTCACCGCAAAAACCCACAGCCGAGACAACCGGACGTGCGCCTAGATGAGCTCCTCGACGTGCTCATCCGCGAACCAGCGGCCCCGGCACTCCCGCACGAGCAGCATCTCTGCGCCGCTCGGGAGGCGCACGCGAAAGCCCTTCTCCCGCCCGCGAAGCCCCACCATCGCCCCCATCACTTCGATGGGCTGCCAGCCGCCCGCCGCCCGGAGCCGCCTCGGTCGCGAGTGATCGGGCGGGGCCGTCTCCACATCGACGCGGAACCACTTGGTGCTGCCCTGCGGCCGCGACCAACCCGCCTCGTTATAGAGCTGCGCCTCGATCTCCTCGAGCGTGCGCTCGGACGCCGCGAATGCCGCACGCGGATGAAAGATGACGACGAGGGCATACCCCTCCGAGAGCTGCCGCACGATGTACCCACGGCCGCGCGCCCGGACCGTGATCTGCCTGGGCGACGCGAAGTTCGGCGCCTCCCGGAGCTCCCCGAGCACGATCTGCCAGTGCGCCGCGGCTACTTTGAGGTCGAACGGATCCAGAACGCCGAAGTAGTCGACGGTCTCCCCCTCCGCGTCGACCATCGCCGCGCCCTTCGCGCTGGGCAAGGCCCGCACGAGGCGCTCGAGGATCGTCGTGAAGGTCGTCGCCTCCTGATCACGCGGTGGAGGCGCAGGACGAGGACGGCGGGATCGCGTGCGTTCGCTCATCGCTCGATCGGGACCAGGGCGAGGAGCGATTCCGCGCTCCGCTCGACGAGGACACCACGCCGGAGCCCTTCGAGGAGCTTCGACCGCGCCGCACTTGCGCGGCCCCACACGACCTCTTCACGCACGAGCTTCCGTCGCTCCTCCAAAGGCACGCTCTCGGCCGGCGTGCGCTCGAGCAAGACGATGACGTGCACGCCATACGACGTCGGCACGAGCGGGCTCGTCTCGCCACGCGCCCCGAGCGCACTCGCCGCGCGCGCGAACGACTCCACCAGCGTCCCGCCTTCGGGGCGGATCACGCGTCCGTCCGCCGTGACCGGTGCGAGCGTCTCCACCACGATCTCGAAGCCATCCTTGTCGACGCCGTCGACGGCGCTGCGAAACGAAGCGACGACCGGATCGTTCACGTCCTCGAACGGGTGCGCCGCCTGCGGTCGCGCGATCGTGCGCGCCGACGCGCCGACCGGCAGCACGGCCTCACGGATCGCGCGCGCAACGACCTCGGCGCGGCTTCGCGTCGCGTCATCCGCGTTCTCCGCGAATCGCACGACCGCATGCACCGTGCGAAACCCCTCCGGACGATCGAGCTCGATCCACCGCCGCGCCATCACCCGCTCGAGCTCCGCGTCCGTCACCGGCCCCTGGCGATCCGCGTCCGCGAGGAGCTGATGCAAAAGCTGACGCGCGAGCGCCGCGCTCACGCGACGTTCGAGCTCGGGATCGTTCGACGCGCCGCGCGACCGGACCTCGCTCGCGAAGAGCGCATCCCGGATCGCGAGGTCCCGCGCCGCCGCGACGTCGACCCGCTGGCTCGACGCGATCCGCGACACCGTCCCTTCGTTCACCTCTTCCTGCCCGACACGCGCGACCGTCCCCGCGGCGAGCGTGCCTCGCTCGGGCGGCGGCCCCGAAGCCCCCCCGGAGCCTCCACACGCCGCCGCGGCTGCCACGAACGACACGAGCGACACGAGCCGTGGCGCGGAAGCGCCGCGCCCGTCGCGCAGCACGCCCGCGCGCCCGCTCATCCACCCCCCCGCGGGCGCAAGAGCTCCGTCGACGCCCTTAAGGAGAGGCCGCCGATCACGAGGAGGTAAACCGCCTTGAAATCGTCGCGCTGCCCAAGCGCATGAACGCCGAAGCCAAAGGCAGACGCGGCTGCGAAGAGCAGGAGCACCGCGAAGGCGTCAATCGCGCGAGACACGATGGGAGCATACCTCGACGCGCGCGGCCTGTGGGGCCGGACCGGCCCGGAACGTCCTCGAACGAGGGGGAAAGCCGCCGAGATTGCCCCGCGACCCCACCGAACGCCTGGATTCGTCCGCCAGGCGACTATCGGCGCATCAGGACGACCGCGACCCCCGCCACCATGAAGACGACGAGCATGAGGAGCGCTTTCCCGGCCGCAGGCGTCATGCGTCGCGAAGACCTCGACGAACGTCGACCACGCTCCACCGCCACCATCGCTGCGACGACGCTGATGGCGACCGCACAAGCAACCGCGACGGCCTGCGCGGCGAGCGCGCGATCTCCATCACGCACGTGCCACGCGAGCACGAGATAAACGAGTCCCGAGAGGATGCCGACGGTCGCGATGGGGATCGCGCCGCGCGGCAACGTCGAGCGCGCTTGCAAGAGCGGCGCATCGGGATCCTTCGGCACCTCGGGCTTCGACGGCCCCGTCTCCCAGCGCTCCCGCCACGAGAGCGCGAACGCGCCCCACGCGATCGCGCCGACCGACGCGCGCAAAGGATCGAGGCGCGCGGGCGTGAGCGCGGGCGATCCGAGGAGCCACGCGCCCGTCGTGAGCGCGAGAAACGCCGTGATGCCGACGTGACGCGCCAGGGTCGGGCGGCTCCCCCGAAAGAGCGGGCCCGCGAGGCCGGCGACGAGGCCAACGACGGCGACGAACGCGGCCGGGCGCGCCGCGGAGCGCGAGAGCGCGGCAGGCGCGACGGTGGCCGACCAGGCAACGAACGTGGCGAGCAGGGTTTGTCCCGGGGAGTCCCCCGCGCGGATCTCGGCGACGAGGCGCGCGACGGGTCCCTCGTGTTGCGGCGCGAGGGCGCGGGCGGGGACGGCCTTCAGCGGCTCCGCGAGGGCCTCTTCGGGGTCGGTCTCGCTCGCTCGCTGCTCCCGATCATCCGCCATGCGTGCTCACACGATACTCCGATCGGAGAGCCTCGACAGCGGGACGAAGCCGCCGGTGTCCTCGTCGTCCCCCGCGAGCGCGGCGGAGGCCTCGCTGCCGCCCTCCTCCCGCGCGACCTCGAGGCCGAGCTTTTGCCAGAGCCCGGCATCGAAGAGGTGGCTCGGCCGCACGTTGCCAAGCGCGGCGAGCATGTTCCGCCGCGCGCCGGGGCAACGCGCGTCGAGGTCGGCGAGCAAGCGGCTGATCGCCTTGCGCTGGAGGTTGTCCTGCGAGCCGCAGAGATCGCACGGCAGGATCGGGAACTTCTCCTCGGCCGCGAACGCCGCGAGATCATCCTCGGCGCAGTAGATCAGCGGGCGAATGACGACGTTCTTGCCGTCGTCCGCGACGAGCTTCGGCGGCATGGCCTTGAGCTGCCCGGCGAAGACGAGGTTCAGCATCAAGGTCGTGATCGCGTCGTCGCGGTGGTGCCCGAGCGCGATCTTCGTGCAGCCCATCTCTTGCGCGATGCGGTAGAGGATGCCCCGGCGCAGGCGCGAGCAGAGCGAGCAGTACGTCTTGCCCTCGGGGATCTTGTCCGTGACGATCGAGTAGGTGTCCTCGTTGATCATCACGAACTCGTGGCCACGCGCGCTCATGTAGTCGCGCAGGAGGTGCCCCGGGTAGCCGGGGTGCCCCTGGTCGATGTTCACCGCGACGACGCTGAAACGCACGGGAGCTCGGCGCGCGAGATCCACGAGCAGGTCGTGCATCGCGTAGCTGTCCTTGCCGCCCGAGACCGCGCAGAGGATGCGGTCACCGTCGGAGAGCATCTTGAAATCGGCGATCGCGCGGGACATCGACCGCGCGAGCTTGCGGCGTAGGTTCACAGCGAGAACTTCAGGACAGCTCTTCGATGAGCCGGAGGAACGTGAGGACCCCGTGGCCCGTGCCGCCCTTGGGGTAGATGCCGTAGGGCTTGTTCGCAAGCGAGGGGCCGGCGATGTCCACGTGAATCCACGGGCGATCCCCCACGAACTCGCGCAGGAAGAGCGCGGCCGTGATCGAGCCGCCCCAGCGATCGGCGGTGTGCTTGATGTCCGCCCAGTCGCTCTTCAGGCCCTCGCGCAGCTCCTCCACGAGCGGGAGTTGCCACGTCGACTCGCCCGCCGCCTTCGCCGACGTGCGGAACTGCTCGGCGAGCTCCTCGCGGTTCGCGAAAAAGCCGGAGACCGTGGGGCCGAGCGCGACGACGCACGCGCCCGTGAGCGTCGCGTTGTCGAGGATGAGATCGGGCTCGAGCGCGCGGGCGTACGCGAGGCAGTCCGCGAGGACGAGGCGGCCCTCGGCGTCCGTGTTGATGATCTCCACGGTCTTGCCGTCGAGCGAGCCGAAGACATCGCCCGGCCGGTAGGCGTTGCCATCGGGCATGTTCTCGGCGCAGCCGATGATGCCGTGCACCTCGACATTCGGCTTCGTGGCGGCGACGGCGGCCATGAGCGCGACCACGTTGGCCGCGCCGCCCATGTCGCCCTTCATCTCCTCCATGCCCTGTGCGGGCTTGATGCAGAGACCGCCGCTGTCGAACGTGAGGCCCTTGCCGACGAAGACGAGCTTCTTCTTCGCGGGCTTCGCCGGCTTGTACGTCAGGTGCACGAGGCGCGGATCCCGCGCGCTGCCCTGGCCCACGGCCAGGATGAGCTTCATGCCGCGCTTCGTGAGCTGGGCCTTGTCGAAGATCTTGCACTCGAGGCCGTTCGCCTTCGCCACGTCCTCCGCCGCCTTCGCGAGCTTCTCGGGATAAAGCTCGTTCGGGGGCGTATTGATGAGGTCGCGCGCGATGCACACGGACGCGCCGATCTTCTGGCCCAGCGCCGCGCCGTCACGATCGGCCTTGCTCACGCGGCCCGTCGTCGTGAGCGTGACGCGCGCGAGGTTCGTCTTCGGGATGCGATCGCCCGTCAAAAAGCTCGTGAAGCGGTAGGCGCCGAGCACCACGCCCTCGGCCGCGGCGCGCGCGGCATGCGCGACGCCCTCGGGCAGCGCGATCGTGAGCGACTCGGCCTTGCCGCCGAGCGCGGTCCGCGCGCCCTTGGCCGCGAGGAGGCGAACCTCGACGTCCGAGATCGTCGCCTTGCCCAGACCCATCAGGAGAACACGGTGCACAGGCAGCGCGCCGTTCGTCTGCAGATCGAGCGTCTGGTCCTTTTTCCCCGTGAAATCCTCACGTTTGATGAGGCGGGAGACGACCGGACCGAGCGCCTCTTCGAGCTTCGCGAGGATGCCCTCCTTCGTCGTGGCCCCCTCGGGCACGCCGATGACGGCGACGTCGGCGTCGATCCGAAGCGGGTCCTGGGAAACGACGGAAAGCTTGATGGACATGCGTTCTCCTGGACGATTGCGTGCGACCCCTCGGGGTCGGGGCGCGCATCTAATCACGAGACGCAGGCAACGTCGACCGCTCGTCTCGTGGGTTTCACGGGGATGGACGGCGCGCACCATCCGATGTGACGCGCGCCGCTTCGGGGTATGTCGCCGCGCTGCGGCAAGACCGACGCGTAGACGCGTGCGCGCTCAGCGGCCCGCGGAGGACGCGTCCTTGTAGACGCGGATCACATTCGTGAGGAGCTCGAGCCCCTCCGCGCGCGGCCGCTGGAACGCGTTGCGCCCCATGATCGAGCCGAACGAGCCGCCCTCGGCGAGCTCGCGCACCTCGGCGATCACGGCGTCCACGCCCTTGGCCTCGCCGCCCGAGAAGATGACGATGCGCCGGCCGTTGAACGTCGACTGAATGACGTGGCGGATCCGTTCAGGGAGCGTCGCGACCGGGATGTTGTACTTCTCGTACATCTTGCGCGCCTCGTCCTGCTCGATGTGCGCCGTCGGAGGTTTGACCTTCACGATGTGCGCGCCGAGCTCGGCCGCGATGTGCGAGGCGTAGGCGATGATGTCGATGCCCGTCTCGCCGGCCTTCGACATCGATCCGCGCGCGTACGACCAGACGATGACGACGAGGCCCTTGCGCTTGGCCTCGAGCGTGATCTCCCGGAGGTCCTCGTACATCTGGTTCCGAGCGCCGGAGCCGGGATAAATCGTGTAGCCGATGCCCACGCAGCCGAGGCGCAGCGCGTCCTCGATCGAGCCCGTGACGGCCGAGATCGGGTGCTCGGGTTTGCCGAGCGAGTCGCTGTTGTTGAGCTTCAGGATGAGCGGGATTTGCCCCGCGAACTTGGCTGCGCCCGCTTCGAGGAAGCCGAGCGGCGCGGCGTACGCGTTGCATCCCGAGTCGATCGCGAGCTGGAAGTGGTAGTCGGGATCGTTCGCATCGAGGTTCGGCGCGAACGACCGCACGGGGCCATGTTCGAAGCCCTGATCCACGGGCAGGATCACGAGCTTGCCCGTACCCGCGAGCCCGCCGTGGTTCAGGAGGCGCACGAGGTTCGTCTGGGTACCGGGGTTGTCCGAGGAGTACCAAGAGAGGATCTGCTTGACGCGATCGGTGAGAGCCATGGTCGTCTCCGGCGGGGTTTGGGGCGCAGGGCGCCGAAGGCGACCCGAAGCCCCAAGCGTTAACGGATTGCGCCCGGCGCGCGGGCAGCGAACGGCAGGCTAGGCCGCGGGCGGCTCTTCCGCAACGAGCACCACGCTTCCGGAATCGGACGACGTCGGGCAAGGGCCCGTGGTAGACGGCAGGCCCCGGAGGGGAGACACGATGACGACGAGTTCGGACAAGCGGCTAGAGAGCTGGGCCCCGCCGCCCGAAGGGCCTTCGCGTGTTGGAATCACGCTCGAAACGTTCATCCTCGAAGGACAACTCGGGTTCCCGGCGGCGACCGGGACGTTCACGTCGCTCCTCAACCAGATCGGCCTCGCGGCCAAGCTCGTCACCTCGAAGGTGCGTCGCGCCGGACTCGCGCGGCTGCTCGGGTACACGGGCCAGACGAACGTTCAGGGCGAGCTCGTGCAGAAGCTCGACGAGGAGGCGAACGAGACGCTCCTCAGCGTGCTCGGGCGTCGCAGGCATTGCGCCGCCGTCGCCAGCGAGGAGCTCGACTCGATCCGGATCACCTCGACCGATCGGCGCGCGAAGTACCTCGTCGTCTTCGACCCGCTCGACGGATCGTCGAACATCGACGTCAACATCTCGATCGGGACGATCTTCGGCGTGCTGCGCAAGGAGACCGACGGCGAGGGCGCGACGGAGGCGGACTTCCTGCGGCCCGGGCGCGAGCTCGTGGCGGCCGGGTACATCCTCTACGGCTCGTCGACGATGCTCGTGATCACGACGGGGCACGGCGGCGTGCACGGGTTCACGTACGATCCGACCGTCGGTGAGTTTTTCCTCTCGCACGAGAACATCCGCATCCCCGAGCAGGCCTCGCTCTACTCGATCAACGAGGGCAACAGCACGTACTGGACCGACGAGGTCCGCCGCTGGAACGCCTGGCTCAAGGAGGAGGACAAGGCGACGGCGAGGCCGTACGGGGCGCGGTACGTGGGGTCGCTCGTGGCCGACGCGCACCGCACGCTCATGAAGGGCGGCATCTTCGCCTACCCGGCCGATCGCAAGAACAAGCAAGGCAAGCTGCGGCTGCTCTACGAGGCGAACCCGTTCGCGTTCGTGTTCGAGGCCGCCGGCGGCAAGGCGTCGACCGGCAGCGCGCGCATCCTCGACATCACCCCGACGGAGCTGCACGAGCGCGTGCCGCTGGTCCTCGGCTCGCCGCGGGACGTGGACATCTTCGAGTCGTTCGTGCGCGGCGACCGGTAGTACCCTCGGGCCCGTGGCCCGGCCCCCGATTCGCACCCTCTTCCGCGCGCTCGCCGCGTCCCTCGTCGTCGCTGCCGGCTGCAACACGACCGTGCAGCCGATCCAAAACGCGCGCCCTCCGACGGAGCCCGCGCAAACGAAGGCAACGCCTCGGATCGCCGAGGCGCCCACGGATCCCGACGCGCCGCTGCCCACGTGCCCGGATCCCGCGCCTCCGGCCGGAAGCGCGCCGAGCAAGCCGACGTTCCTGCTGCAGAACGGTCACGAGCGGCCGATCCAGCGGATCGCGGTGAGCACCGACGGCAGCAAGCTCGCGTCGGGCGCGCAGGACGGCACGGTGCGCGTGTGGGATCTGCGCGCGGGCCTCCTCCTCACCCGCTTCGTGACGGCCGGCTTCTTCGTGCAGGACCTGTCGATCAGCGCGGATGGCAAGCGCCTCGCGTACTACGCGCCAGACGGCACGCCCGAGGGGCTGCTCGTGCAGGTGGTCGACCTCGACAAGCCGAAGGGCCCGCGCGCCGCGATCCCGCTCCACGGCGCCTTCCAGCTCTCGCCGGACGGCACGTGGCTCGCCATGGCCACGGACAAGCTCACGCTCTTCGACGCGAAGACGGGCGGCACAAAGAAGGAGATCGCCGTCGGCGCGAAGACCCCGAGCGCGCTCGCGCTCACGCACGACGCCGAGGGCCGGCGCGTCGCGGTGGCCTACCCCGGCGAGGTTGTCGTCGTCGACGTCACGACCGACACGGTCACGCATCGGTTCCCGCTGGGGACCGGGCTCGCGGACACGCCGATACGCGTCGCGCTCACGCCCGAGGTCGTCGTCGCGATGAGCGCAGGCGGGGGGACGACGTTGTTCCCGCTCGCGAAGGGCGGCGCGCCGCGTGTCCTTCCAGGTCGATACAAAGACGTGTCCGTGGCGGGCGGGCGGCTCTGGGCCGTGGATCTCATGGACGGGCACGCCTCGGCCTTTACCCTCCCCGACGCGCAGGCCGTTTCGCTCGGTACGCCCGATCTGCCGCGGGGTGATCTCGTCGCTGCGAGCCGCGACGGCTCGACGCTCGTGACGGCCCGGAGCCACCTCGGTGAGGGCACGCGCATCGAGGTGCGGGACGTGCGGACGATGCGCGCGGTGCGCACGATCGAAGGGCTCCCACGATCCATCGAGTCGATCGCCGCACGGCCCGACGGCAGCGAGCTCGCCACGGGCGCGCTCAACGGCGATCTGACGCGCTGGGATCTACGGACCGGCAAGCCGAAGCCCGGCGTCTCCGCGAACGAGCAGGAGCATGGGCGGATCATGGCGCTCTCGTATGCGCCGAACGGCGAGCTGCTCGCCTCGTCGACGGGCAGCTTCGAGGTACGCGTCCGCGAGACCACGCGCGGACTGACCCTGCGCCGCTGGAGTTTGCTGTCCGGATCGTTCGTACGTTTCACGGAGTTCCTGCCGACAAGCGAGGAGCTGCTCACCGTGCGTGTGCTGACGGATCGGAAGCTCACGAGCCAAAAGGGCCCGGGCGGGGCGCCGGTGATCGAGGAGAAACACGACGTGGCCGTGGAGCGATGGGATCTCCGCGGGCCGATGCCGCCCTTGCCGAAGACGCCCTTCGGCGAGATCGCGCGGCCCCAAGGGCGCGTCGTCGCCAAGCTCGCGTCGGACGCGAAGTTCTTCGCGCTCTCGAAGGACGGCCTGCGCCTCGTCGTGGGCGGCGGCGACGTGCTCACGTCCCTGCGCACGGACACGGGGAAGATCGATTGGACCCTCAAGCTTCAGACGATCCCGTTCGGCGTCGCGAAGCGGCCGGATGGAGGGATGGAGGTCGATCGATCCCACGCCGCCTTCTCGCCCGACGGAAAAACCGTCGTGATGTCCACGCGGCGGCTGGAGACGAACAAGGGCGGCGTGCAGCACTTCGTGCCCGTGTTGATGGAGATCGACGGCGG
The DNA here is from genome assembly GCF_029946465.1 of Polyangium sorediatum. Classification (NCBI taxonomy): domain Bacteria; kingdom Pseudomonadati; phylum Myxococcota; order Polyangiales; family Polyangiaceae; genus Polyangium; species Polyangium sorediatum. The sequence goes on along the minus strand of NZ_JARZHI010000128.1, from coordinate 6,509 downwards.
CACGGGGCGCGTGCGGAAGGTGCACAGGCCGGAGACGGACGGGGCTGTGCAATGGCACAAGGGGGCGATCGTCGTGGGGGGGCTCAAGCCCGCCGTGCTCGACGCGTCGAGCTTCGCCGTGCGGACGCGCCTCGATCTCGCGGACAACGAGATCTCCGCGATCACCGTCGTTCCAAAGCGGGACCTCTTCCTCCTCAGCGGCAACGGGGGCGGGACCTCCCTCGTCACGGAGCGCGGCGACGTCGTCATGACACTGGTCTCCACGCCGAACGGGGAGTGGGTGTCGACGACGCCGTCCGGCGCCTATCGATCGAGCATCGATGGAGCGCGCAGCGTCGCGTGGACGTTCTCGGATCCCCTGGAGGGCTTCTCGTTCGAGCGCTTCGCCACCCGGTTCGAGCGGCCGGATCTCGTGGAGCGGAGCCTGGGCGGGGAGGAAGCGGCGGCGCCGGCCTCGCTCGCGCGGCCGCCGAGGTTGCGCGTCGAGACGAAGGCCCCGCGCGGGAGGATCGAGACGGCCGAGAACCACCTCGACCTCGACGTCGTCGCGACGAGCCCCTCGCGTGTCGATCGCGTGCGTGTCTTCGTCGACGGCAAACCCGCGGCCGATCGGCTGGTGTGCGCCGCGGAGGGGCGCGTCTCGCTCGACGTGCCGCTCCACGCGGGCCGAAACCGCCTGAGCCTCGTCGCCTACGACGCGGCCGGCTACGCGAGCAACCCCGAGCAGCTCGACGTCGTCTCGACGTCTCCCCTCGCGGAGAAGCCGAGCCTGCACGTGCTCTCGATCGGCGTGAGCCGCTATCCCCACATGCCGCCCGAGCAGCAGCTCGAGTTCGCCGACGACGACGCGCGCTCGGTCGCGACGTCGCTCGCGCGCCTCGCGGGGCCAAACCGCCCGTTCGGCCGCATCCTGGCGACGACGTTGCTCGACGACGAGGTGACCGTGAAGCGCGTCGACGAGGCGCTCGCGGGGCTCACGGGGATGCGCCCGGACGACCTCGCCGTCGTGTTCTTCGCGGGCCACGGGGCGCGGCTCGACGAGTCGAAGATGCTCTTCCTGACGAGCCAGGCGATGTTCACCCGCGAGGCGGCGATCCAGCACGGGATCGGATGGGACCGCATCGAGAAGGCGCTGCGCGGGGCGCGCGGGCGCGTGCTCATGATGCTCGACGCTTGCCACGCGGGGCACGTGTCGACGGAGGTCGTCGCGCCGAACGAGGCGCTCGCGCGTGAGCTCGCGGCGGGGGATCGCGCGGGGGTCCTGGTGTTCTCGGCGGCGCGCGGATCACAGTTCAGCTACGAGGTGCCACCGGACGGGGCGAGCGGGGCGAGCCGCGGGCTCGAGCTCGCCTGGGAGGGCAAGCCCAAGCGGTTGCAGAAGGACCTCCAGGGGGGGCACGGGCTCTTCACGAGCGCGCTGCTCGAAGCGCTCGACGGCGAGGCGCCGGATCGGGATCGCAGCGGCGCCATCGAGGTGAACGAGCTCGTCGACTACGTGACCGAGCGGGTACGCGCGGCCTCGAACGGCAAGCAGACGCCGTGGGTCGCGCGGCGCGACTTGTTCGGCGAGTTCATGGTCGCGCCGGCGGCGCGCTAGCTCGCTGGACAGCTCGTTTCTCGTCGAACGACCTTACCCCCCTCCCCTCTCCGTCCCGGAGAGGGGCGTCCGGCGCGTCTTCTTCCTCGATCGGCATCCCATCCCGGTACGTGACGAAGTGCGAGAGCGTCGAAGGCACGCGCTCGCCCGGGAGGATCGTCCCCACGAGGTTCAGCGGATCACACGCCGACAGCCGCACGACCTCTCCGCGCAGCGGCGCCTTGCGGAGGGCCCGCAGCGATTCGAGGGCCTCCGGCAGCGCGAACTGCTCGCCGACGAAGGACGCGACGAGCCGGCCCCCGCGGACTTCGCCCCGCATCTCCAGGCGGCGATAGACACGCACGAGGTCCCGCCACGCAGGCGCGCGGGACTCGCGCGTGACGAGCTCACGGAAGACGATGCCCCAGCGCCGTAGGAGCTGCCGAGCCTGCGCCTCGATCGTCGCCGCGGGATCCACGCTCGCGGAAGGCGCGTCTCCGAGGACGGGCGCGCGGAAGAGCGCCCACCGGCCCGCCGCGAGGACGGGCGCGCCGCGCGTATGCTTGGTGCTCGAACGAGCGCGGGCGCGCGCCGAGGGCCCGAGCAAGCCGCGGAGCCCCGCGAACCCGTCCCCCGTGATCCGCCCCGCGGAGACGAGCTCCCAGAGCGCCTCCTCGACCTCGGGCCGCGCGAGGCCCGTCGCGCGGACGATGTCCTCGAAGAAGGACGCCCCCGCCGCGCCGAGCGTGGCGAGCACGCGCCGCGCAGGAAGAGAAAGGCCGTCGTCGCCGAGCGGCGCCTCGAGCGTTGCTTCGGACGGCTCCGCGAGCAGCCACGCGAGATCCCGCCGCAGCGCGAGCGTGATGGGCGCCGCGCGTGTCGGCGCGCCGCCGGCCGATGCGCGCGGCGAGAGCCGCCCCCACGTGACCTCGCCGGACAAGCAGAGCAGATCGAGCCACGAGGGATCGTAGGCCTCCACGCGCGCAGGGAGGATCTCGCTCTCCCACGCGCCCGCGGCGATCTCGAACCCCTGGAGTTGCTCGACGACACGCGCGAGCCCCGCGGCGCCGTGCGCGTGTTGCCCCGGGATCACGCCCTGCCACGCGAGCAAGAAACGCATGAGCTCGACGGGCGAAGCAGGCTCGATCGCGCGGCGCAGGCCGTCGACGGTGCGGCGGTGGATCCGCGCGAGCAGGCGCCGATCGCACCACTCGATCGCGCCAGGTTCGAGATCCGGCGAGAACCTCCCGCGCAGGACCACGCCGTCCGCCTCCACGCGCGCGAGCGCGATCTCGATGTCCGCGACCTCGATCGACAACCGCTCGGCGAGCACGGCCGCCTGGATGGGGCCGACGATCGCGAGCCAGCCGCGCACGAGGCCCGCGATCGCGGCCTCGCGTGCTCCCTCTGCGGGCGTTTCACCGGCGCCCCTCGCGGGCTGCACGAGCACGGGTGAAAATGTCCCCGCGGGCCAGATCGAAGCCGCCCGATCCCGCCGCTCGGCCGCGACCCACAGCGCCCCCATGATCCCCGGCCCCGCGAGCTTCGCGGCGCGACGCGCGCGCACGAGCACGTCGAGGAGCCGATCGTACCCGAGCGCGCTCGCGTCCTCCTCGGGCAACGCCGTGACATCGAGCAGGAGATCGTGCAGCTCGTCCGCGTCGCGCACGACGGGCCGGGCCTCCGCGACGATGGCCTCGATGGCCTCCGGATCGAGCCCGCCGATCCGATCTGCGATCTCCGCCGGCAACCCGCGGCGCACGGTGACCGCGCGCGCGCGTCGTTCTTCGAGCGGCGCATCGTCGAGGAACGCATACGGGTTCGCGTTCAGGATCTCGTGCGACAGCACGCTCGGCTCGGCCGTCTCGCGCGACGCGATCCGGATCTCGCCACGCTGGATCCGTTCGAGCACCTCGGCGAGGCCTTCGGCGTCCATCACCTCCGTCAGGCAGTCGCGCATCGTCTCGCGCACGAGCGGGTGATCCGGGATCTCGAGGATCGCCTCGCGCCCGTGGTTGTCCTGGCAGCCGAGCTGCGCCGGGAACACGGCGGCGATGAGGTCGTCGCTGCGCATGCGCACGAGCGGCGCCGGCACCTTGCGCCCCCCGGAGAAGCGCAGGATCTGAAGCGCGCGTGTCGCGTTCCACCGGAAGCGCGTCCCGAACATCGGCGCCTGCAGCGCGGCTTGTTCGAGCACGCCCACCACGCCCTCGGGCCTGAGCATCTCGAAGATCACGTTGAGCGGGAAGCTGTGCTGCGCGCCGAGGGAGAGCAGCACGCCGTCGTCGGTCGCCGCCGCCTGCAGCTCGAAGTCGAAGCTCCGGCAGAAGCGCTTGCGCAGCGCGAGGCCCCAAGCGCGGTTGATGCGGGCGCCGAAGGGCGCGTGCAGGATGAGCTGCATCCCGCCTGCCTCATCGAAGAACCGCTCGGCCACGACGACGCGCTGCGACGGCATCTCTCCGAGCGCGGACCGCGCGGCCGCCACGTACTCGCAGAGCAGCACCGCGCCCGCGCGATCGAGCGCGCACGTCTCCTCCAGCCACGCCGCCGTCCACCAGAGCCGCGCCGGTTCATCCGCCTCCCGCCCCTCGAAGAGCCTCCGCGCGACCTCCTCGCGCAAGAGGCCCACCTCCGCGGACAGCTCACGCGTGCGCGCAGGCCCCTCGCCGAACCAGAACGGCACCGTCGGCGGCGCGCCCGGCGCGTCCTCGACCCACACCTTGCCCGCCTCGATCCGACGGATGCGCCACGACGTGGATCCGAGGAGGAACACGTCGCCGGCCGAGGAGTCGATCGCAAAGTCCTCGTCGACCGAGCCGACCTTCATCCCGTCCGCGAGCACGACGTCGTAGTTGCCGTTGTCCGGGATCGCGCCGCCCGACGTGAGCGCGGCGATCGATGCCCCGCGCCGCGCCTTGAGCCGCTGGCCCACGCCGTCCCGGAAGAGGAGCGCGCCCGCGCGCCCGCGCCGCGCCGACACGCCCTCGGCGAGCATCTGCACGACATCGTCGAACGCCGCGCGCGTGAGCGTCTCGTAGGGCGCCGCCCGCCGCATGAGCGCAAAGAGCTCGTCCTCGCCCCACTCCCCCGACGCGCACGCCGCCACGATCTGCTGCGCGAGCACGTCGAGCGGCGCGTCGCGCATCGTGATGCGGTCGATCTCGCCGCGCCGCGCCGACCGGACGATCGCCGCGCACTCGAGGAGCTGATCCCGCGTCAGCGGGAACATCCGCCCCTTCGGCGTCGCCGCAAGCGCGTGGCCCGAGCGGCCGATGCGCTGCAGCGCCGTGGCGATCGATCGCGGCGATCCCACGAGGCAAACGAGCTCCACGGCGCCCACGTCGATGCCGAGCTCGAGCGACGCCGTCGCCACCACGACCTTGAGCTCACCCGCCTTGAGCCTTCGCTCCGCCGCGAGCCGCCGCGAACGCGAGAGGCTGCCGTGATGGGCGGCCACGGTCTCCTCGCCGAGCCGCTCGCCGAGGTGCAGCGCCACGCGCTCGACGAGCCTGCGCGTGTTGACGAAGACGAGCGTCGACTTGTGCGCGCGGCACATCTCGGCCACGCGGTCGTAGAGCTCGTCCCACTGCTCGTTCGTGCAGACCGCCCCGAGCTCGTCGCGCGGCACCTCCACCGCGAGGTCGAGATCCCGGCGCACGCCCGCGTCGACGATCTCCGGCAGCGGCCTGCCCGCGCCGACGAGCATCCGCGCCGCGATCTCGATCGGCCGCATCGTCGCCGAGAGCCCCACGCGCTGCGGGCGCGCCTCCCCGCCGCTCGTCACGAGCTCTTCGAGCCGCTCGATCGAGAGCGCGAGGTGCGCGCCTCGCTTGTCCGAGGCGACCGCGTGGATCTCGTCCACGATCACGGTGCGCACGCCGCCGAGCGCGCGACGCCCCGAGGCCGATCCGAGCAGGATGAAGAGCGACTCCGGCGTCGTGACCAGCACGTGCGGGGGCTTCTTGAAGAGCCTTCGCCGATCCTTCTCCGGCGTGTCGCCCGTACGCACGGCCGTACGCACGGCGGGCCGCGCGAGGCCAAGCGCGTCGGCGAGCGCGGTGAGCTCCGCGATCGGCTCGTCGAGGTTCTTCTGAACGTCGTTCGACAGCGCCTTCAGCGGCGAGACGTACACGACCTCGATGCGGTCCACGAGCCGCCCCTCGTCGCTCGCGCGCACGAGACGATCGAGGCACGCGAGGAACGCGGCCAGCGTCTTGCCGGAGCCAGTGGGGGCGGCGATGAGGCAGTCCTCACCTCGCTGGATCGTGGGCCAGGCGCGGACCTGCACGGGCGTCGCGGCCCCGAAGCGGCGGGTGAACCAGGCGTCGACGAGGGGGTGGAACACGGCCTTCCCAGGAGGCTACCGCGGCGGGCCGACCTTCGCACCGACGCACCGACCGGCCGGCGCCAGCCGTTCGCAACGGTCACGCGGCCGAAAGCGAGGAGGTGTAAGCTCGAACCAGCGCTGAACGTTTCTCGTCGGCTTCCGGGAGATCTCGCATGCCCCACGTGTTCCGGACCCTCCGGGCGCGCTTCGCCGCGCTCACGTTGATCACCACGTCTCTCTTCATGGTCGGGTGTGCCGCGAGCGAACCGCCCGCGGCCGCCTACGCCCCGCAGCCGGCCTACTACGGCGGCGGCGCCGCGCAGGCCGAGGCCGCGCCCGCGTCCGCCGGCGCCCCGATGCCGATGGATGCGCCCTCGCCCGTGCCGATGTCGAACAGCGACAGCGAAAGCTACGAGAGCGCGGGCAGCTCCGACGAATCGGGCTTCTTCGGCGGCTCGTCCGACGCAGCCGCGAAAGCGACGGCGCTCGGCCCGCCGCCCGCCCCGGCCCCCGTGGCCCCCGGCGCGCGCGCCCCGATGGCCGCGCCCGCGGCCGCGCCCAAGCAACCCACGCCGCCTCCCACGGGCGCGAAGCCCGCGCCCGGCG
>NZ_JARZHI010000127.1:0-17013 GCF_029946465.1 Polyangium sorediatum | reverse complement strand
GCGTCCCCCTCTCGCCCGGGCAAAGCCCGGTCGATTCACCCCCCGAGGCGAGCTCGCTTCGCGATCTCGCAGAGCGCCGAACGGTTCGGCGCTCTAGGATGTCCGGACATCGCCCCGGCGTCCCCGCGATGTCCGGACATCTCCTGGACAAGCGCAGGGCGACGCTGGTTTTCGCGGCCCGAAATGCGCGGCGCATGGGCCCGCGGCGCTCGGCACGCCGGCTGCAATGACCCCTTCCGTGACGCGCTGGTCGCTGCGATCAGCCTGAAGAGGGTTTTACCAATGCACTATGTCTATCGAATGGCCACGCCGCGTGATGAGGACGCCGTTCTCTGCCTGCAGGAGCAATTCGTGGACGAGATGAGCGATCCCATGGGTATCGACGACGATTTCGAGCGCGGCGAGTTCGTCCTTCTCGAGGCCGTGCAAGGGGACGAGCGGCGCGTGGTGGGGATGATGAGCCTGACGCGCGCGAGCGCCTCGCCATTCGTGGTCGAGCGGGTTTTTCCGGACATGTGGCAGCGCCTCGACCTGCGGGCGCTCACGGGCAAGACCGATCTCCGGCGCAGCGACGTCGTGGAGATCGATTGGGGATACCTGGCGAAGCCCTACCGCGGCAGGGGCCTGGCCAAGCTGCTCCTGGCCGGGTGCGTTCTCCACGCGCACCACCGGGGATACGCAGCGTGCGTGGGTATGGTCGCCGGGGGCGCGTTGGAGATGATGCCGGACGGCTTCTTTCATGGCTCCGGCTTCACCACGTCGCAGGGCGGCGTCCGCTACGAGCTCGGCGCGTTCGTGCCTGCGCAGATCGCAGAGAAGGTGGAAAACCTCGTCGACGAGGCCTGCCAGCACCAGCGCAGTATCGTGTGGGAGTTGCAGCGCCTCGACGACCCCTCGGCCTCCGTCGCCAAGGGCCGATCGCCGTCGATTGCGCCTTCGACCGGCATCGTGGCCTGATGCGCGCGCCGCCTCCGTTCAACGTACCCGCGCGCGGCCGCGGGGAATCCCGAGCGCATCCATCCAGCGCGCGAGCTGGCGCTCGTGCACGCCGAGCAGCCGCGCAGCCTCGCCCTGGACGCCGCGCGCCTTGTCGAGCGCGCCCTCGATCACCGCGCGGTCGGGACGCTGCTGCCGGGGCTTGCGAGCCTCGCTCGTCTCCTCGGGGTCGCTCGGTGACAGAGACACCTCGCCGCTCTCGCTCGCCTCGCGCGCCGCGAGCACGCTGAGGTGCTGCACATCGATGGCCCCGTCGCCCGCGAGCACGGCGGCACTCGTGAGCGCGCGCCCGAGCTCGCGGATGTTGCCCGGAAGCTCGCCGAGGAGCAGGGCGCGCGCGGCTTTTTTGGTGATCGAGGCACGGGCGACGTCGGCCTTCGCCAGGATGTGCGCGCCGAGCAAGCCGAGATCCTCGCGGCGGCGACGCAATGGCGGGATGCGCCCCACGTAGCCCGCCAGCCGGGTCCGCAGATCGGCGCGGAACCGCGCGCCGGGCGCGAAGACGTCCGCGTTCGTCGCCGCGACCCACCGCACGTCGACCTTGTGCGCGCGATCGGCGCCGACCGGGGTGACCTCGCGCTCCTGGAGCACGCGCAAGAGGCTCGCCTGCGCGGCCTCCGGGAGATTGCCGATCTCGTCGAGGAAGACGGTGCCGCCGTCCGCGCTGCGAATACGGCCTCGGCGCTCCTCGTGCGCGCCGGTGAAGGCGCCGCGGCGGTGGCCGAAGAGCTCGGCCTCGATCATGTCGCCGGGGATGGCGCCGCAATCGATGGCCCCGCAAGGACCCGCGCGGCCGCTCTTCTCGTGCACGTACCGCGCGGCGATCTCCTTGCCCGCGCCGGTCTCGGCCAGGAGCATCACGGGCTGATCGGTGCGGGCCACGCGTTCGAGGTCGAGCGCGAGCTGCACGACCTCGGGGCAAAGGGTACGCGTGGGGCCGTGCGCGAGCCCGGTGGGGTGGGCCGCGAGGCGCATGGCCATGGCTTCGTTGACCAGGCGGTAGACGAACAGCGAATGGCCGATCTCGATGACATCGCCGTCGGCCAGGGGCCTCGGCGCGTCGATGGGCGCGCCGTTGACGAACGTCCCATACCTGCTGCCGCGATCCTCGAGGCGATCCTCGTGGCCGGCACGCGCGACGACCGCGTGGGACCTGGACACGTAGGGATCGGGCAGCAGCAGCGTCTTGCCGTCCATGCTCACGGGCTGGACGCGCGGGGCCCGATGGATCTCGATCGTCGCGCCGCTGCGCGCCAGCGGGGGCAGGGCGAACGCGTCGCCGGCGAGCAGGTCGTCGTAGCGCAGAACGAACACCAGGACGCCGATGGACCGGCTCTGCGTCGGTGGCTCGTGCTCGGTCTTGGTGTTGCTCAACGTCTCGACCATGAGGCGAGACGAGTATAGGCAGGACTGCCGCACGGCGACAAGCGCGCCCGTCCGGACCTGTCCGGACGGCGGAGGCGCACGGCGGTCACCATAACGACACAGCGGGGAGCGCGTCCCCCATTTCGCCGGGCCCGCCGCCGCGGTTTTGCGTATCGCCGAGCCCGAGCTGGCCGCTCGTATTGCTCCCCCAGCATTTCACGGCTCCGCCCTGGAGGAGGGCGCAGGTATGGTAGCCGAAGCCCGCGGAGGAGGCAGCGACGGCGACGGCGGTCTTCCCGGCGCCCAGGTCCACGGCAGGGAGCGCGTCGCCCATATGGCCGGGCATTGCTCCACGGCCCCACGTATCGCCGAGCCCGAGCTGGCCGCTGGCATTGCTCCCCCAGCATTTCACCTCCCCGCCTCCGAGGAGCGCGCAAGTATGCTTGTTCCCGGCGGAGATGGCGATGGCAACATTCCCGGTGCCGAGATTCACGGCGGGCAAGACATCGCCCATCTCGCCGGGTTCGTCGCCGCGGTGCTCCGTATCGCCGATGCCGAGCCTGCCATCATGGTTACGACCCCAGCACTTCACGGCGCCATCCTGGAGGATGACGCAGGTATGCTGGTAGCCAGCGGAAATGGCGATGGCGGTATTGCCGGTGCCGAGATCCACGGCGGGTAGCAGGTCTCCCATCGGAGGGGGAAAAAGACAGTCGGCCGACCCGGGGGAGCCGTTCCCGAGCTTCCCCAAGCCCCCGTCCCCCCAGCACTTGACGGCGCCGCTCGCAAGGATGGCACAGGTATGTGAAAGGCCAGCAGAGATGGCGATGGCGCGATTCCCAGCACCGAGGTCCACGGCGGGCAGATTGTTCCCCATGTCCTCTGGGCTCCCACCGCGGTTCGTGATGTCGCCGAGGCCGAGCTGCCCGCACGCATTGTGCCCCCAACACTTGACGGCACCGTCCGCGAGGATGGCGCATGTATGGAATGCGCCGGCGGCGATGGCGATGGCGGTCGTCGTGTGATCGTCGCCGAGGTCCACCGTGCCCAAGCCGAGCTGCCCATCGTCGTTCAGCCCCCAGCACCTCACGCTGTGGTCCTCGAGCAAGGCACACGTGTGGTGCGCGCCGGAGACGATGTCGATCGCCTTCGCCCCGCCGAGATACGTCACGGGCAGGGCCGCCCCCATCTCCCCGATCCCGTCGCCCATGTTGGCGTCCCCCTCGATGCCGAGCTGCCCCTGCGCGTTGCTTCCCCAGCATTTGATGCGCCCGTCCCCGAAGCGCGCGCAGTTGAATTCCATCCCGGCGCTCACTTGCCAGGACGCAGGCGCGCAGCTCGTGAGACATGCGTCGGCGTCGCTCTGGTTCCCGTCGTCACACGCCTCTCCGTTGCTGGGCTGCAAAAAGCCATCGCCGCAGACGGGCAGCGCGCAGGACGAGGTGCAGGCGTCGGTCTCGTCGTCATTGCCGTCGTCGCACGGCTCGCTGGCCTGCACGAAGCCATCGCCGCAGACGGGCAGCGCACAGGACGAGGTGCAGGCGTCGGTCTCGTCGTCATTGCCGTCGTCGCACGGCTCGCCGGGCTGCACGAAGCCATCGCCACAAGCTGGCGGCGCGCAGAGAGAGGTGCAGGCGTCGGTCTCGTCGTCATTGCCGTCGTCGCAGATCTCCCCGTTGCCAAGCTGCAGCCACCCGTCTCCGCACTTGCAGTCCGCGCCCGCCTCATTGACCTTGCCGTTGCAGTCCTGGTCGAGCGCCTCGTTGTCGCAGGTCTCCGCCGCTGGCAGCCCGTCCCCCGTACAAGCCGCATAGCCCAGACCATCGCTCCTGCACACCTGCGTGCCGTCGTGACAGATCCCGACGTTCCGGGTGCCCTCGGGGCCGGTATAACAGGGCATTTGCGTGCCAGGCACGCAGGTGCACCCCTCGCCCTCCTCGTTGGCCTCGCCGTCGCAATCGTCGTCGAGCGGGGAGATGCACGACTCCTCGCTCGGCAAAACCTCCCCCTCGCAGCCACCTACAGGCTGGCCGTCGTCGCAGTGCTGGATGCCGTCGATGCACACGCCACGGCCCCTCGTCTCCGGCAACCCGGTATAACAAGGGATGCTCTCGAGGGGCTCGTGCAACGCCACGGTACCCACGCAAAGATCCGCCGTGCAGGCGTTCTGATCATCGGCGTCGTTCGGGTCGGCGAGGATCTCCACGTCGCCGTGGCCGTCGCACACGCGCTGGGCGCAATCCCCCCCGATCTGCGCCGGGAGAGGCGTGCCGCGCGTGCTGTCCACGAATGCGCACGTCCCGTCCCGACAACCCACCACCGCGCGACAGTCGGGCACGCTCGCCACGCAATCCCCATCCGAGAGGCACGCTCCCTCGAACCACGCCTCCCCCGGCTCGATACCGGCAAGCTCGCTGCAAGCAGGAGCCAGGGTGAGCATCCCAAAAAACACCACGACGCGGGCTGCCTTGCGCATATGCGGATCTTCCAGGAAGATGGCCATGTCTCACCACGGGATCACGAGCGGTAGAGAATCGCCCATGTGCCTGGGATTGCTGCCGCGCTCGTCCAAATCGCCGAGCCCCAGCGCGCCACCAGCGCCCCAGCACTTCAGGTTACCGTCTTCGAACAAGGCGCACGTGTGCATCGCGCCTACCGAGAGAGCGGCCACCGTCCGCTTGGCGCCGAGGTCGACCTCGGGCAGGTTCTCCCCCATGGTCTCGGAGAGATAGCCGATGCTATCCGAGTGGCCGATCCCGAGCTGCCCGGACCCGTTGAAGCCCCAGCATTTCACGCGGCGGCTTTCGAGCAGCGCGCAGTTGTGGTGCCGGCCGGCATCGAGGGCGATGGCCTTCTCGCCCGTACCAAGATCGACCGCGGGGAGCGCGTCGCCCATCTGGCCCGGCCCGTTGCCGAACGCGAGGATGTAGCCGATGCCGATGCCGAGCTGCCCTTCGAGATTGTAACCCCAGCATTTGACGCGGCCGTCGTCGAGCAGCGCGCACGTGTGGTATTCGCCCGCCGTGACAGAGATCGCCTTCGCGCCGGTGCCGAGATCGACCTCGGGCAAGGCGTCCCCCATCTCGCCGGGCTCGTCGCCGCGCCCCTGCGTGTCGCCCAGGCCGAGCTGGCCGGTCCAATTGTTCCCCCAGCATTTGACGTGCCCATCGTCGAGCACGACGCACGTGTGCCCCATGCCCGCCGTGACGGCGACGACCTTCTTGCCTGCACCGAGGTTGACGACCGGCAGGGCGGCGCCCATCTCGCCCGGCGCGTCCCCACGGGAGAGCACGTCGCCCGCGCCGAGCTGACCAGATTCATTGTTCCCCCAGCATTTCAAGGCGCCGCCCTCGAGCACGGCGCAGGTATGCTGCGAGCCCGCTGCGACGGCGATGGCCGTCGCGCCGATGCCGAAATCGACCTCGGGCAAGGCGTCCCCCATCTCGCCGGGCTCGTCGCCGCGAGACTGCATGTCGCCCAGGCCGAGCTGGCCTGTGCCATTCATGCCCCAGCACTTCACCCGGCCCCCCGCGAGCAGGGCGCAGGTATGCCCGGCGCTCAGCGCCGAGCCCATGGCGATGGAGACGGCCTCGTTCCCGGCGCCCAGCTCGACCACGGGCAACGCGCTGCCCATCTCGCCGGGCTCGTCGCCGCGAGACTGCATGTCTCCCAGGCCGAGCGGGCCATCCAACGGGGTCGTCCCATTGAAGCCCCAGCACTTGACCCGTCCGTCACGAAAAGCCGCGCATGTCCGGAAGTTGCCCGCGAAAAGCCGCACGACGGTGGGCTTGCAACTGGCGAGGCAAGGCCCGTCGTCGGTCGCGTCCCCGTCATCGCATTGCTCGCCGGCGACGGGCTGCACGAAGCCATCCCCACACGCCGCAAGCTTGCACGCATCGGTGCATGCGTCGGTGTTGTCGGCGTTCTCGTCGTCGCATTGCTCGCCGCTCCCTGGCTGAGCAAAACCGTCCCCGCAGAGGGGGAGCGCGCAGGCGGAAGTGCACGCGTCGGTCGAATCCAGGTTCCCATCGTCGCAGGCCTCGCCCACGGAGTGGAACCCGTCGCCGCAGACGCAGCCTTCGCCGTCCTCGTTGATCTGGCCGTCGCAATCCTCGTCGTGCCCCTCCGGGTCGCATGTCTCGGCCATCGGCGTGACCTCTCCTGCGCAGGCTCCATAACCACGCCCATCCTCCGCGCAGCCACGCTTGCCCGCCTTGCACGCGCCGACGCCCTTCGTCGTGGGGTCGCCCGTGTAACACGCCTCGATCGCGCCCGGCACGCAGACGCAGCCTTCGCCCTCCTCGTTGATCTGACCGTCGCAGTCCTCGTCGCGGATCTGCCCGTCGCATGCCTCACCCTCCGCTCGCGGGACGACCTCGCCCACGCAGCTCCCCGTGGGCTTGCCATTCTCGCACGCCCTCGTCCCCGCCGTGCAGATCCCCTTCCCGTTGGTCCCCGGAGGCCCGCTGTAACACGGCGCGGAATCCAGCGGCTGGTGCTCCACGGTGGTGCCGGCGCAAAAATCCTTCGTGCAGGCGTTCTCGTCGTCCAGCGCGTCCTCGGCCACGGGCACGGCGATCACGCCGCCCTCGCCGTCACACGCCTGCTCGACGCAGTCGCCCACCACCTGCTCTACGAGCCGCGTCCCCAGCGGCGCGTCCTCGAAGGCGCAGCGATACTCGAGGCAGCCCATCGAGGTGCGGCAGGCCGTCTCCAGCGTCTTGCAATAGGTGTCGGTGTCGCAATCCAGCGGGCTCCGTGCGACGCCCTTGTCGATCCCGGCCGCCACGTCACACCCCACGAGCAGCAGCGCGAGCGCTGCCATTGCCATCCTCGCCCTCAGCCCCGCCATACGCGCACCCTTCTCACTCGAACAAGCAACGCTCGTGCCGCGCAAACGCACTGCGAGCAGCTCCGGTCTCACCGCAGGAGCGACCGTACAGGATGCAGGTTACGTGATCCTCCCCGAGCATGGCAACCGAGACCGCCGCGTCTGGCGACCGTCGAAGACACGATGTTCTAGGCAGCGTAACACTGTGATCCCGTTACTGTCACGGTTACGGTCGCTGTTACGGTTGCCGACGCCGCGTGGAACGCGCTTGTCGCGGGATGTTGCGAAGAGCTCCCGCCTCCATTCTCTGCGAGGCACCTCCAAACGCTTGGCACGCGCGCTGCAAGTCCGCCTCGAGTCCACGACGTTCGACAAGACGCCCCAAGCGCGATGCGCAGACGCGGCGAAGGAGAATCAACCATGGCTACCGAGTATTCGATCACGATCAACATGGACGACGCCACCGTCAACACGCTCACGGATCGCGGCTTCCGCCTCTATGGATTCAAGGGCGTGAAGACCGGTGCGGCCGGCGGCGCGCCCGTCGTCTGGATCGAGACGACGCAGTTCTCCAAGACGACGGTGATCAAATTTACCGAAGAGTTCCAGGCGTTCACGTCCCGATACGAGGATCTGAACGAAAACGTTCAGATCGTTTCCTCCGCGGACTACCCCATCGACCTGGGTCAAACCCTGAACATCACCGGCGCGAATGGCACCGGCGCCGTCGAGGTCGCAGGGCCCGCCACGGCGATCTCGGTCTACAACAAGGTGACCCAGGAGTTCAACTGCGGCATCTCGCAGAAGAGGAATGGGCAATTCAATCCTCTCTGCGCCGTCCCGATCAACGGCCTCAACTTGAACCGCTTCGTGCCCATCCAGCTCGTGTTTCTGGCTTTCGCCACGCAGAAGTTGAACCTGGGAACGGTGATTCTTCAGTCGTTCACGCAGGGAGGGCTGATCGACCTGACCGGGGCCCCCGGGAACACGCGCTCGGTGACCTATGAAAAGAATACGGGCTGGAGCTTCAACAACGAGCCCTGGGGAAAGCAGATCGGTGCCAACGAAAACCTCGTGCAATACCTGATCCAGCAAGACGCCAGGCTCGCCACGAAGTAACCAGGCACGCCCAGCGAGAGCGCCGACCGACGAGCCACGGCGACGCTCTCGCGTCTTCGTCGCTCGTGCCACGGGAGAGAATCACGGGGGCGTTGCGCGGCTTCGGTCCCGACCGAAGCCGCGCGGGAGCGACGCGACGAATCCGTCCACCTGCAAGCGGCTCCGGCGGAGCCGGGGGTTCCCCATGAAAATCACCATCTCCATGGACCAGGCGACCGTCGATACCCTGATGAACACCGGAAGCTTTCTCTATGGCTTCAAGGTCGTCGGATGCCAGGACAAGAGTTGCCGACCCCTCGTCTGGTTCCGGACGAGGGAGTATTCGTGCAACACCTACGTGCCGTGGGACAAGGAATACCAGGCGTACCTGTCCTTCAATCCTGTCGCGCCGATGTCCCAGATCACCGTCCTGGTGCCGTGCCCCATCGAGCCTGGTCAAACGATGTACATCAGCAAGTCCGATCGATACGACGTGACGGTGTGCGAAGGTGGCGTGAAGGATGGCATCTCGATCCAGAACAAGCTGGATACCTCCTTCACCATCGGCATCTCTCAGCGATACAACGGCGACCATTCGCCCGGGCCCATCTGCGCCGTACCGCTCAGCGGACACAACCTCCAGATCATCGCCCCCATCGAGAGGGTGATGTTGTGGTTCTCGCCGCAAAACATTCGGTCGGGCAGGGTGATCGAGAGAGCCTACAACCCAGGGATCCTCATTGATCTCAAGGATTCACCCGAACGCGCGGTCCACTACGATCAGGACAAGGGCTGGAGCTGGGGCGGTTTCCCATGGGCCGAGTCGATCGAGAGCGGTTCGAACATCGTCGATCGACTCATCATCGATTTACCCTTCCAGCCGCCGAGTTCCTCATGAAAATCAACATCTCCATGAATCAGAAGACGGTCGATTCCCTGGTGAGCTCCGGAAGCTGGCTCTACGGGTTCAAGGTCGTCGGTTGCCAGGACCGGAGCTGCCTACCCCTCGTCTGGTTCCAGACGAAGGAGTTTTCGTGCCAGACCTACGTGCCATGGGAAGAGAAAGACGAGGCGTACACGTCCTTCTCCTCGCTCGGCGGGCCCGTCGCCCAGATCGCGGTCGCGGACGCACGCGAGATCGAGCTCGGCCAAACACTGAAAATCGATAGCCCCAGCCTCACGGGCAAGGTATGCGGAGGCGTCGTACCGCAGGGGATTTCGATCGAAAATCGGACGACGCGCTCCTTCACCTGCGGCATCCGTCAGCTTTACAAAGATTCGTTTCTGCCCATTTGCGCGACTCCGATCCACGTCGGCAGTAGCCAGATCTTCGCCCCCCTCAAGAAGGTGATGCTGTGGTTCTCGACGCAGGATCTTCCGCCGGGCAGGACGATCAGGAACGCCTATGGCCCGGGGATCTTGATCGATCTGAACGACGCGCCCGAACGCACGGTCTCCTACGACATGGAAACGCTCTGGAGCTGGGGGAACAACATCTGGGCGAAAAAGATCGAGGCCATGTCGAACATCGTCGATCGACTCATCGTCGATTTGCCCTTCCAGCCACCTCACACCACCCGTTGAGCCGGGGGAGACGCGCGTGGGGCACGGAGTCACCACGTCCCTTGCAGGCCTGCCGCGCTGGGCGATACCCAGAGCCCGGCGCGCGGGGCTGGCTCGTCCTTGCGAGGCGAGGTGAGCCACAGGACCATTCCACCCGCGGCGAGGGCTCCCCCCGTGACCAGAAGCCACGTCGAAGCCTGGGCGAACCCCACCGCCTGATCGCGCAGCGCGAGCCCCTCGTCGTCGCACCGGTTTCGCGCATCGCAATGGCCGTCCGCGTTGCTCCGGCCCTTCCGTTCAATCGCCAGCCCCCCGAACACGGCCCCCGCGACGACGCCCGCCGCGCCCAGCCCCAGCGCCGAGAGCCCCACCGGCCGCAACCACGTCCTGTCCGGCGGCGCCGGCTGTGCCATCAGCACCGGCGAGGGAGCGCGCTGCTGCGCGCTCGGCTCTGGCACCAGCGCCTTCTCCGGCACGGCGACCGTCACGCTCGCCCCGTCGGCCACCACCTCCACCTGCCTCTTCCAGGGCTTGTACCCCGGCGCCGTCACCACGATCTCGTGCCCCCCCGCGTCCACCGGCAGCGCCGTTCCCCATTGCGCCTCCCCCAGCAAAAGCCCGCCCCGCATGACGGATATCCCCGGTATCGCGCGCAGGTCCGCCGGCACCTCGATCGTCATCCTGGCGAGCTTCGGCCCCAGCGCCTCCACCATCTCCGTTGCCGCCTGCCCGCGCTCGGTCTGTCCCATGCGCGCCGCCATACTCTTGACCGTCGCGTATTGCGACCAGGCGCTCGCCAGCCGCCCCTGCCCCTCATAACATCGCGCGAGCTTGAGCTTCGCGCCCAGCCCGTCGGGGGCGAGTTTCGTCACCTCCTCGAGCTTCCTGCACGCGCTCGCGTAATCGCCCGCATCCATCTCGCGCGCGGCCTGCTCGAAGAGCGCCTGCGCCGCGATCCCACGCTGCGCATCCGCGTCCTGGCCCCGTGCCCGTGAGGGCGATAGCACGAGCAAGCAGATGGCAAGGCTCGCAGCGCTCTTCTTCACGTGAATGCTCACCATACTCCGTCGGCAACACCGGGCTTTCGTACGGGTGGCGGGGCTGACGTCGCGGCCGAAGCAGACGGCGAAGGCTCCACCTTGCTCTCGCTGTTCTTGGCAAGGCTCGTGCCGTGCGAACGCGCCGTGGACGCGCTCGGGCGTGGCGGCAGGGTCGAGGTGGCGGAGGTGGGGGGGGTCGGCGTGAAGGTCGGGGGGAGCGCGGGAGGAGGGACCGCGGGCGTCGTCGTGGCCTGCGCGTTCGTGTCCTCCGGAACGACCCCGGACGCCGTCTGCACGAACGCCGGCGTCGACGGAGGGCCCGATCGCAGCAAGGGCACGGACGCGAGGCCAATCGCGAAAAGCCCCGCAACCCCTGCGATGAGCGTCGCCCTCCGCAGGCCGACTGAGGGCCGCGCGTCCACCGAGGCGATTGCCGGCTCCCCCGTCAGCGAGATGGAAGGCCGCGACGCGCTCGAGAGGACGGACGTGCTGTCCGTCGTCGCAGCCGTCGGGACGGGCTCGACCAGCGACGGCATCCCAGCGACCGACGTCGCCAAATCGTTCGTGCGGCTCGCCCCCATGCGCTCGCTGGGCGGGAGGGTGGTGGCGATGCCGAACCTATCGAGCGTGGGCGGCAACGCCGCATACGCGCTCGAGGGGGCAGCGTGGGACGAAAGCGACAGCGACGGCTCGCCCCTCGCGCCGATGAGCCCGCGCACGGCGGCGGCCAGCTCCTCGGCGTTGGCGTAGCGCTCCTCGGGGCGCTTGCGCAGGCAACGAAGGACCACCTCGTCGAGCGCGGCGGGGAGCTCCGGCTGCAGGCTCGTCGGCGGCGGGGGCTCGTTATGGAGCACCACGCGGAGCAGGTTCGCCAGGCTGTCGCCCTCGAAGGGGCGCTTGCCCGTGGTGAGCTCGTACAGAACGACGCCCATCGCCCAGATATCGCTGCGCTGGTCGACGGCCTTCGGCGAGAGCATCTGCTCGGGCGACATGTAGAGGAGCGAGCCCAGGATTGCGCCCGAATCCGTCTGCTCGGCGGCGGGCACCCCCTCCGTCTGCTTGGAGATGCCGAAGTCGAGCACCTTCAAGCAGGGGCTGCCGTTGCGGCGGCGCACGAGAAAGAGGTTCGACGGCTTGAGGTCGCGGTGCACGATGCCGAGCGCGTGGGCCTCGGCGAGCACGTCGCAGGCCTGGATCACGAGCGTTGCGGCATCCTCGAGCGGCAGGTGGCCGCGGCGCTGGAGGAGCACGGCGAGATCGTCGCCCTCCAGGTGCTCCATGATCATGTAGGGAGCGCCGCCCTCCAGGCGGCCGACGTCGTGGACCCGGACCACGTGCTCGCTCCGGAGCCGCGCGGCCGCGCGCGCCTCGCGAACGAAACGGCTCACGGCGTTGGGCCGCTCGCTGATCTTGGGGAGCAGGAGCTTGATGGCGAACAGCTCGCCGAGCTCCAGGTGCCGCACCGCGACGACGACGCCCATGCCGCCCTGCCCGAGGATACGCTCGACCTGGTACTTGCCGAGCAGGCTATCTCCAGGCCGAAGAGGCCCCTCCATCGTCACGCCTCCCGTGGCTCCTCGAACGACCGCTGACTACGAACCAGGATAGTACGATCCCTCGAACGATGGTGGAGTGTTTTCCTTATAGCCCCCATGCCTCAGGAGTTACCCTTCGCGCCGCAGGTTGGGTTACAGTATTCGCGCATGGCGACCGACACTGCCGCCTCTATCACCGCGGACAGCGCCCTGGGCGGCGACCAGCGCGGTGCGCCTGTACAGCCGTATCTCTTCGTCGTGTTGCACTGCGACAGCCCCCTTTCCGGCAGCGCTCGTTACGGGCTCGCCGACGTCGACGTCATCTCCTTCGGCCGCGGAGCGACGCGCGCTGCCACGCGCGAACGGCACGGATCCCTCGAGCGACTCGTCATCCGCCTCCCGGGCAACACCATCTCGTCGTCCCATGCAAGCCTCGTCCGTGAAGGCGAGGGCTGGGTGCTCGAGGACAAGCAGTCGAAGAACGGCTGCTTCGTCAATGGCCAGCGCATCACCCGCGCCACGCTGAACGACGGCGACCTCATCGAGATCGGGGGTGTGCTCCTGTGCTACCGCGCCGCCCTCCCGACCTCCCTCGGCGCCGCTCCCGATCTCGACACGGCCACGACCGCACCTCCGGCCCCGGGCCTCGCCACGCTCCTGCCGGGGCTCGCGGCAGAGCTCGCCGCCCTGGAGCGTATCGCCCGCATGCCAGTCCCGGTGCTGCTCCTCGGCGAGACGGGCAGCGGCAAGGAGGTGCTGGCGCACGCCGTGCACACCCTCTCGGGCCGCCCTGGGCCCTTTGTCGCCGTCAATTGCGGCGGCCTGCCGACCTCGCTCCTGGAGAGCCAGTTCTTCGGGCATGTCAAGGGCTCCTTCACCGGCGCCGCGCGCGACGAACCCGGCTACGTGCGCGCCGCCGATGGCGGCACCCTCTTCCTCGACGAGGTCGGCGACCTGCCGCTGCTGGCGCAGGCGGCCCTGCTGCGGGTGCTCCAGGAGCGCGAGGTCGTGCCGGTGGGGCGCACGCAGCCGGTGAAGGTCGACCTGCGCGTCGTCGCCGCCACGCACAAGCCGCTGGCAGAGATGGTCCTTCGCGGCGAGTTCCGCGGCGACCTTTTGGCGCGCCTGTCGGGCTATCGCCACACGCTCTTGCCGCTCCGCGAGCGGCGCGAGGACCTCGGTGTGCTGATCGGCGCTCTCTTGCGGCGCCCGGAGTTTTCCGCGGGCGACGGCGTCCGGCTCACCACCGCCAGCGGCCGGCGGCTCTTGAGCTACGACTGGCCCCTCAACATCCGGGAGCTCGCGCAGCTCCTTTCGGTGGCCGTGGCGCTGGCCGAGGACGGCGTCATCGAGCCCTCGCACCTGCCGGACACCTCGCGACCGCCGCCGCGCGCCCCGGCGCCCCCACCGGAGCCCCTCGCATCCATCGCGCCGGAGGCGCTGCGCTCCCATTTGGTGGCGCTGCTCGAAAAGCACCAGGGCAAGGTGAGCCACGTGGCCCGCGACATGGGCAAGGCGCGGATGCAGATCCACCGCTGGATGCAGCGCTTCGGGCTCAATCCCGACGACTTTCGGGGCTGAGCGTATCGGCTACGCGCGGGGACGCGGTGGCATTGCGGTTGCTACATGGGGAGCCACGGTGGGGAGTGGTGTAAAACCACAACGAACCAAGCAAACCATGGGAGAACCGAGCCGTGAGCCACCGCCTCGTGGAAGCGATCGAAATCATCGAGAATGGCGACGCCGTCACGCTCCACCCGCATCAGCATGCCATCGTGGGGTTGCTCCGGGACGGGACCAGGGTCGTCACGCTGAAAAACATCCATCCGTTCCAACAGGCGCACGTCATCGTCGCACAGCAGAATGGTGAGATATTCATCAACCACATGCTCGCGGCGGCCGACGAGGGTGGTGACCTGGAGGTGGTGCTGGTCCCGGCTGGGGCAACGCTGAAGATCCTCAACAACACCACCACGAAAGAAGTCGATGTCCTCGTACGGATGATGGCCGTGGAGCCGATCAAGCTCGTTCCCGATGCCGATGCCGTCATGCTCCACCCGTATCAACAGGCTGTCCTGGAGCGACGCCCGGATGACAAGACCAGCGTCATCACGGTGCACAACAGGAGCGCCTCGTATCGGGCGCGATTTCATGTCGAGCAGCCCGGAACACCGAGCGGTGCGCATGTCCTCGCGGTGATGCACGAGGCCGGCGACTCGAAGGACGTGCAGGTCCAGGGCAAGGACACGGCAAGGATCACCAATGTCACGGATGGCCACACGGAGAAGGTCGACCTTCTCGTGCGAGCGGCATCGCGGGAGACCGTCGAAATGCATTCCCGACGCTGACGCGGTCCGAGCAGCGTCCACGGCGACGTCCCTCCTTCTCTCGGTCCACAGCAGCCCATCCCACGCTGCGTTGCGACCGCATCCCCCGTCCTCCTCCTCGACATTTCACGGCTGACGCGGCCCTACCGCCACGGGGGGGTCATCCTGGCCGGCAGGCGCAGTCCCATCCTGCGCAGGGTCGTCCTCTCCGTGTCCACGGGTCGCCGCGCCTCCTTCGTAACAGTGACTGTAACGTGACAGTAACCGTGACGAAGGGAATGCCGTGCCGTCTCCGTGGTGGAGGTGAGCGTGCAACCCCAAATCGGGATGCGTGGCACGCTTCGGTGTCATGAATGGAGGACGGCTGCCGCGGTGGCGCGCTGGCATCGCGATTGCAACCTGGTGAATCGCAGGGACGACGAAGAAAGTGGGACGACATCGTCCGTGTCTCCCCTTTCTTCGGCAACCAAGCAGACAAGAGGAGAATCAGCCCATGCCCATCATGAGTTTCAACGGAGACACGATCCATATCCCCGTCAACGGCCCCGAGTGCCAGCTCGACCCTCGTCACCCCGGCGTGGTGGACTCGCTTCCGGATGGGAAGATCAACACCGTCACGGTGGTCAACCTCAACCGCAGGTACAAGGCGTACTACGTGATCGGCCGGGGTGGCGATACGATCGCGAAGGGGGAGCTCGCCGCGGCCGGTGAGTCGGGCGACGCGCGTACCGTGCCCGTTCCGGGGGGAAGGGACCTCAAGGTGGCAAACCTTACCACCGCCGCCGAGCCCGTCGTCATCGGCGTCGTCGTGACGTCGTTCTAGAGCGCCGAACCGTTCGGCGCTCTGCGAGATCGCGAAGCGGGCTCGCCTCGGGGGGTGAATCGACCGGGCTTTGCCCGGGCGAGAGGGGGACGCGAGGCGTCCCCCTCGGGACAAAAGAGCTAGAACATCGATCGGTTGTCAAACCGATCGATGTTCTAGCTCGCACCCTCGCGGGGAATCTGGGAGCGCCTGCCACACGCGTGTGGCGGGCGCTTCTGCCATTTGTAGCCACGCTGTGCGACCGAAAGGAGGACGACTTGTCCCACGCATCAACCATTGCATGTCCTTGCAGTGGCGAGAGCATTCATCTCGACCCGAATACGAACCGCTCGTGCGAGTCGCCGCTTCCGGACGGCTTGATCCATCTCGTCACGGTGCGCAACGTAGACAGCCGAAAGAGCGCCAAGTTCTTGATCGGCCGAGGAGGCGAGATCCTCGATCAAGGCGTCCTGGCCCCCGCCGGCGCGGAGGGCGACCAGTTCACCCGCGGGGTCTCTGGGGGCGCCAACCTCAAGGTCGCCAACCTGAGCGACAACGAGGCGATCCTCCAGGTGTCGCTGGAGTCCTTCGCCCAATGACGTGCGTTCGGCGGGTGGCAAAGCGATGACCAGAGCCTCGGCGCCAGAGGCCGGGCCGTACGCGATGGCGCGGCGCAGTCCACCGTATCGAGTGGGGACAAGGAAATCAGGTGGCACGCCCATTGCTCTACATGAGACACGAACCACCCCCAAAGGAAAGACACCGGACCCTCGATAGATTCGTCGAGGAGGGCGAGGCGAGACGTCTGCGGGGAACCGCGCTGGGTGCGACAGCAACCGAACCAGAAAGGATAACCACAATGTCGAACGCGAACTTCTCCGAGCCCGCCACGGTAGGGATCAAGCGAACGGAAAAACTGACCAAGGTGGTCAGTGAAGGCCTGGAGAGCATTCTTCAGGTCGTGTACACGCCCGCCGAGGATCTGGAGGACCCTCGTCCCACCTCGCCTCTCTCCCCCACGGATGCGGCCGTCGTGAAGGCGAGGAAGTATGCGGCGCGCACGGGCTCGCTCGCGAGCTCGCTGAGCGACCTCCTCGGCGCGGGCTTCATCCTCGAGCTGCATAAGGAGTGGAAGGATCACACCCGTGATGCCGCCCTCTACGTGGGGCTCGAGGCCATGAAAACCCTGGCGATCAACATCGCGAACATCATCGACTACGTGTCGAAATCCTCCCCCTCCCCGAAGCCGTAGCACGGCCAGGCGTCGGGCCCGGCTGCCAATGCCTCATGGCCTGGGCTGCTCCCAGGCCATGCCTGACGCTGAGCATGGGTCTCATCGGGGGCGTGGGAGCCGGGGCGCTGCCCCGGACCCCGCGGGGGCTGTTCGCCCCTCGACCCGAACCAGCGCCTGCGCTGGACCTTTCGTGGAAGAACTGCGCTCCGCGCAGTTCTTCCA
>NZ_JARZHI010000126.1:0-17069 GCF_029946465.1 Polyangium sorediatum | reverse complement strand
CTGGCAGAGACGAACCGCCTCTGCCTTGAACTCCGCGCTGAACGACCTCCGCTTCCGCCTCGCCATGGAACTCTCCTAGCGCATCTCCGCGCCTTTGGGTTTGTCCACGGATCCGGGGGAGGATCACCTCCAAGGCACGACCTCGTACCTCCGGAGGCTCGACCGCACGCCCCAGAGACACGTCCCCGTCCCTCCAAGGCACGGCCTCGTACCCCCGGAGGCTCAACCGCACGCCCCAGAGACACGTCCCCGTTCCTCCAAGGCACGGCCTCGTACCCCCGGAGGCTCGACCGCACGCCCCAGAGACACGTCCCCGTCCCTCCAAGGCACGGCCTCGTGTCTCCGGAGGCTCGACGTCGTCTCTTCGGACACATGCCCCCGTCTCTCGCACACACGTCCCCGTCGCTTTTTGGCTCGGCCCCCAAGCTTTGAAGACACGGCCTCATCGATGAACTGCGCATCGCGCAGCTCATCGAACCGACGCCAGCGAACCTCCCCATGGTCTTGCCACCGGCCCGCTGGAAGGCCGCGCGCCTGTCTCGGTTGGCAACCCCGCTGCCGGTCTTGACCGGGCCTGTTCGATGAACTGCGCATCGCGCAGTTCATCGACCTCGGGTCCAGCCCCTGGCTGGTCCGGGTGCAGGGGCGGAGAGCCCCTGCTGGGGCCTGGGGCAAAGCCCCAGCGAAACGGCTTCACGAATCGCCCCTCAGCGCCCGCGCGCCCGCTATCTTTTCGCGCAGAGCTCGGCCCAGTTGGCCTGGTGAAGCGCGACCGGCCTCGGAACCGCGGTCCTCGTGGCGCGCGCCGGCGGGACGAGCACCTTGCCGGTCGGATCGAGGACGGCCACGTACACCTCGCTCACGCAGTTGCCCGAGGGAGCGCATTGGCGCGGATCGTCATCGCGGGTATCGGTCCAGGTGGCGAGCAGCCGGCTCTTGTCCGCGGTCGCCCAGAGCCCGTGTGTCCCGCCGGCCGCTTGGCTCAGGAGGACCTGCGGCGCCTGCGCTCCAGGTTCCGACGCAAAGAGCAATCTTCGATCCTCGCTCCACACACGCGTGAGCCGGCTGTCCACCCACGCCGCGGCGCCGAAGCGCGCCGTCTGCTGGTCCCAAGGACTCGCCGGCGCGTCGGAGAGCAAGCGGAAGTCGGCGGCCGAAAGCTCGATCGCGTGCAGACCCATGGTATCCCCCGCGATGGCATGATTCACGCCGTTATCGCCAACCACGATGCCCACCCGATCGCCACGCGTGCCGAGCGCGACGAGTGTCCCCATGTCCGCGGGCTTGACCGTGCCGGCGCTCCCCATGAGCGCACCATCGGCAGCAACGCGCTGGAGCCGAAGCTCGGGCCCCCCTTGGTGCCAGGCCAGCAAATAATCGCTGCCGACGGGCTCGAACAACACCTTTCCGCCCGCGAGACCGGCGCTCGATGAAATCGATACCGCGCTCCCCGTGGGCTCGCCATTCAACCCGAGCGGCCTGAACCTCAAGACCTCATCCCCGCCCACACGGCCTTGCCAAACGATACCCGCGCGGGCTCCGGCGCGCGCCAGCGCGAGAAAAACAGGCCGCCCGGGCTCCGTCGAGATCGTCTTGATCGGCCCCGGCCTCGGCGCTCCCTGGCTCGTGTCCACGTACACCAGACGAACGTCGCGGTCCTCCTCGCCACGGGCCGTCGTGAAGGCCACGAGCAGCCCGCCCGGAACGTCCAGCGTCTCGACGAGCCCCAGCCAATCTTTATCACTCCGCGCGAGCTCGACGGGCGCCCCGACCGGCTCGCCCCGAGGCCCGAGCGGCTGGACGAACACGGCCCCGATGGAGCTCGTCTTTCCAGGCCGCACGTGTGTCTCGGTCCGTCGATACACGAGGAGATAGCCGTCCTCGCGTGCGACGAGCCGAGAGGGCGAGTTCTCCGCATATACGTGCTGCTTGGCCCGCTCGGCCTGCGCGTTGCGGCAGGCCCAGAGCGCCTCCTTGCCGCCGCGAAGGGTGAGCTCGACAGGGTTCGAGACGAGCGCGAGCGGCGTGGCCCCGGGCAGGCCGTCCGCCCGGTAGCGCACGCGGAGCGACACCACGCCGGGCCGGGCGTGATCGAGGACGCGGAACGAAGGCGCCCAGGCGTGCGCGTCCTCGATCGCGAGCTTGCTCCGCGCGCCGAGGACACGTCGATCCTTCGGCTCGATCGGGCTCGTGAGGCCACACCGCGCGTTGGGGGTGAAGCCCAGCGCGTGCGGCAGCGGCTGGCCTTTGGCATCCTCGAAGACGAGCTCATAGGCGGGCTGCCGCATGCCGTCCCAGGAGCCGTCGAGCGGCGGGACGACGACAGCCGCGTCCCCCGAGGCGTTGCGGAACGCGAGGTGAAAGCGGAGCTCATCGCCGACGGCGAGGTCGGTATCGTCGACCGTCAGGACGAGCGAGACGCCCCGCTGCACCTCTTGCGCGGCGACATTTGCAGGGGATGCAGGGGAAGCGGAGGTGGGCTCGGCGAGCGCCTGGTCCGCGTCGCAAGCGCCGAGCGCGAGCAGGGAGAGGAACACGAAGCACCGGTGAGCGACGGGGCTTTGGCCTTGCACGAGCGTATGATGCGAGTATCACGTGCGCTTTGGCAACGGCCGTGTACCGTCCGGAGGGCGATATCTGCCTTCGAGGCGCATGGCTATCTGCGGACGAGTTGTCCCGCGCGGTAGGTCGCCCACGCCCACGCAAGCACGAGCGTGGAGAACACGCCGACGCCGTACGCGAGGACGAGCGGCCACACGCCGAGCGACTCACGAATCCCCGCGGCGACGCCGGCGGCGCTGGCGCGGCTGACGCGCTCGACGGAAAGATCCAGGCACTTCGCCGCGTCCTCGCCTTCACACGCGGGGAAAAACGCGCCGAGCTCGCCCCGCACGCCGCGCGCCATCGATGCGGCCATCTGCTCGCTCGTCGCGGAGAGGCTCGTCGCGAGCGGCCCCTGGCCCGTGCGGCCCAGATCGGCCGAGATCCCCTGCGAAAATGCGCGCGCCGCCTGGCCCGCGATCAACTCGACCGGCGTCGCGTGTTGTCCCTCGCGAAAGCCGCCCTCGCGCACACGCTCGACGTCGTGCGGTATCCCCGACGCCGCGCTCGACGCGCCGAAGACGGCGCCTGCCCCGAGCGCCGCCGCGATCCGCTCGATGTCGCCGAGCCGCTGCGGCTGGCCGAGCTCCTCCGTCACGCTGCCAATGGCGCGCCGTTTCACGCCCTCCGCCAGCTCCTTGATGCGCTCGGGATCGCCGATCTTGCCGGCCAGCTTGCCCATCGCCCCCTCGGCTGCGCCCCGGCCCGCGCGCTGCGCGACGCCACACCCTGCTTGCCACGTAAAAAGGAGCATCAGAGCAGGTCTGCACAAGGAGGCGACGAGATGTGGAATCCTCTTCATAAAGCCTCTCCCGCTTTCTCCGGCGCTCGTCCCTATCGGAGAGGCGCCGCCGAGGCGGGGCCGCCGGGTCGCGGCGGGACGAACGCCCGGATGAGCGCGGCCTTCTTCGGCAATCTTTGCCCGAAGACGCCGGCCAGCATCTCCCCGAGACCGTAATAACAGAGGTATCCGGCAAGCACGAATTTGACCAGCGGTGCCGAGGGCGGCCACAAGAGCAGGATGAGGCCGGCGATCATCAACCCGACGCCAACGATGGAGAGCCAACGCGAGTCGACCATTCCCTTGAACACGACCGACGCCGCGGCGCGCAGCGCCCCCGAAATGAACGCCCAGATGCCGATCAAGACGACGAAGATCTCAGCGGCATAACCGCGGCGGAGCACCACGAGCCCGAGCAGAATGCCGGCCGCGCCGCGCAGGCGGGAGAAGAGGCGCTTGAGGGGTACCTCGGGCCGCGCGGCCAAAAGCGAGATGACGCCGTCGATGAGGGCATAGAGGCCAAAGGTCGTCACGAGCACGCGCCACCCCGCGGTCGCCCCATGACCGATGGAGACGCTCAAGGTGCCGATACCCAAGGCGAACGCCAGCGCGCCCTGCGCGAGGAGGATCCACCGCGCCCGCTCCGGCTTCTTCGGCCTGGGAAAGAGCGTCTTGACGGCGGACTTGGCCGCTTGAAACGGGTTCTTCGCCGCGGCGGGCTCGGCGCGGCTCGGCTCGTCGGGCGCCACGACGGGCATCTCGTGCTCGATGGCGCGGCCGCTCTTCCACGCAAGGTGACGAACGTCGCCGTCCGGCGAGATACGCAGGAAGTGGTTGAGCGGGCCCGTCCACGATCCGCTGTTGAAATACCAATCTCCGATCCGACCCACCTTGTGGGTGTGCCCGAGCACCACCACGTCGTACCCGTCCTTCTGCCGCTCGGCGCGGACGCCGGCCACGTGCTCGCCGAGCCGGTCCGGGTTCTGCGCCGGCGTCAGGGCCGCGTCGGGGCGCAGATCCTCACGCGTCGCGTGTTTCTTCATCGCTCCGAGGGCGCACCTCCAGATCGTCAACATCGAATCGCCGAACTGCTCGAGCACGTCCTCCGCGGCCTCGCCGCTCTTCAGCAGCGGAGAGCCATTCTCGTCCTCGAAGACGCCGCCGAAGATGGCGAGCATGCGGCCGAAACCGGGCTGGTCCCCTGCATTGAAGGGATCGGTCTCGTGCCCGTGGCAGAAGCGGAATCGCCTGCCCCCGATCACCCGCTCGAACGGCGTGCGCATGTGGGCGAACAAGGGATGCGCGAGGAGGTCCGTACCGGCGAAGTGGACGAGGTCGACGTCGTGATTGCCTGGCACGTAGATGGTCTCCACGGCGGCCAGGTGGTCGAGCAGCTCCCGTCGCTTCACGAAAAGGAGGCTCGTGTTCATCTGCCAGAGTTCGAAAAGATCGCCGAGGATGAAGAGCTCGCCTCCCTCGGCGCCGACGTAATCGAGGAACGCGCGCAGCTCTCCCGTCTTCTTGCCTGCCTCGAAGTTGTCGCGCGCGCCGCCATCACCGAGATGAAGATCGCTGATGACGAAGATGTCTCTGGCTGTACGATCCATCGCCCTCCCCCACGCGAGCGCCTAGGGCCGGCGAGCCCTGGGAGCAAGCAAACGAGCGCATCTCGATCTGCGACGCGTGCCCCGGCTCCGGCACGCACGTGCGCGCGACAGGTGGGCGAAGGTGGGAACAATCTCGCCTCCCCGTGAGCCGTTTTCGCGCGTCGATCCACTTGCTGCTCGATGAGGCTCGCTTCGCTCTTCGTTCGTGTGGTTCTCGTGATGCTCGCCTGCGGCTGCGGAGGTGGCGGCGGCCCAGGAAACACTTCCTCCTCCGACGGGGCCGGGGGGAGCGGCGGATCGACGGGCAGCGGCCCGCAGAACCCGGAGCCGAGCCCGCCGACGCGGGGCGGGACCATGACGTTCACCAACGTCGGCGCGCCCGGGTGGTGGCCCCGTCGAATCGACCGCGAGGCCGGCGATCCAGCGTGCACCTACAAGGATGGGAACGACACCTGGGGAGGGCACTGCTGCATGAAAGAGCAGCACACGACGAGCGACACGCTCGCGCCCTTCGACGAGGAGATGACCTTGATCATGAAGGCCCTCCGCCTCAAGCAGCTCGCGGTCTACCAGCCGGGCGAAGACCCGTCGTCGTGGCCTTTGGTCTCCTCGTGGGACGCGCAGAGCGGCCACGGCAAGAACCTCGTCGTCACCGAGGGGCAGACGACGAGCGCCGACTTCACGGGCGACTTCACGAAGAAGGATTGCGTCAACTACTTCATGCAAGAGACGCCGTTCTCGTGTGGAGACGGGAAGGATTATTATTGCCCGAACGATCCGGGCATCAACCACCTCGGCTGGAAGGGCTCGAAGCTCATCGTCTTCCGCGCGTCGATGACGTTCGACGACGCGGGCGTCGAGAAGTGCGACGGCGGCGGGCAAGGCCACCCGGGCCCGTGGGTCGCGTTCGTCGCGTCCGAGCTGATTCGCGACGGCGGCCGCAAGTGGAACGGGCTCTGCAATTGCTACTCGAAGACGGGCACGGTCGGTGATGGCTGCGGCGAGATCAACGTGTTCGAGGTGGTGATGGACAACAACCCATACTCGAACCGCGAGTTCATGAGCACCGGCGTCCGTTCGTTCCAGGCCGGCCACGTCGGCGGCAATGTCTGCGGGGAGGGCTGCGATCGCGACGCCTTCGCCGACGACGTCGAGGTCGTGGACGCCTGCACGAAAAAGGCTTACACGACGGGACCCGAGATCGCGGTCGGCGGCGATTCGGACGGCTGCCCTGTGTGGCGCCGGCCCGTCGGCGATCGTTATTTCATGATCCTGCTCGACGAGAAGCAGCGACAAATCCAGGTCGCGGTGATGCACCCCGACAACGTGCCTGCCGCGGCCGCGGCGATGCTCCCGTCGCTGCCCGGCGGCCTCTCCCGAACGACCATCGACGCGCTCCTCTCGATGCGCCTGCCCGAGTGATCGAACCCATGCTTCACGACAAACGACTTCCATGGCTTTCGGCCGCGACGATGGCGGCGCTCGTCTCGGTCTCTTGCGGCTCGAGCGAGCCGGTTCCAGGCCCCGGCGGCGGCGGGCCGCCGATCACCCATTCCACCGGCTGCAAGCGCGGCGTCGCTTACGGTTACCATTCGAAGGCGGACATGGCGGCGCTCTCGCCGGCGGTGTCGTGGTGGTACAACTGGGCGTACGTACCGGACGAGGGCGTGAAGCCCGACGTGTACAAGACGCTCGGCGTCGAATACGTTCCGATGGTGTGGGGCGGCGGCGGCCTCGATAGCAAGCGCGCCGCGGAGATCGCGGCCGAGATCCCCGACGGCGTGAACTTCTTGCTCGGCTTCAACGAGCCGAATTTCGGCGAGCAGGCCAATATGTCTGCGGCCGAAGCCGCAGCGCTCTGGCCGCACGTGGAGGCGGTCGCCGACGCGCGTGGCCTCGCGCTGGTCTCACCCGCCGTGAACTTCTGCGGTGGATCGTGCCAGGAGACCGACCCCTTCAAGTACCTCGACGACTTCTTCGCCGCCTGCGAGGGGTGCCGCGTCGATTCCATCGGCATCCACATCTACACGGCCTGCCAGGGCGACGGGGCGAACAAGGCCCGGTGGCTCATCAACCACATCGAAACGTACAAGACGCGGTTCGACAAGCCGCTCTGGCTGACCGAGTTCGCGTGCGACAACGCAGGCTCGCTCGCCGAGCAAAAAGCCTTCCTGGTCGACGCGCTCGATTATCTGGAGAACGAGCCGCGCATCGCGCGGTACGCGTGGTTCTCGGGTCGACCCGACAACGTGGCGAACGCGAGCCTGCTGGGGGACGACGGTGTGTTGACGGAGCTCGGCCAAGCGTACGTGGCCGCGCCCCAAACGTCCTGCGAGTGACGGGTCCGCTTGATTGGAATGGAGGTGCTCTCGATGAAAAGCGCAATCACGTTCGGAATTGGCATCGGCATGGGCCTCCTGTCCGGCGTCCTCGCCGGCTGCAGCGGGGGCGAGGGCGCGGACGGCGACACCGGAAAGCCCTGGGTCGACAACGGCCCTGACAACCGCCCCGAGGACGCCTGCCTCGCGGAAGGTGTCGACAACTCCACGCCCTTCTCCAAGACGTACCGGGTCAAGCACATCGGGGACACGACCTTCCAGGGGACTCCGTACGAGATCGTCGCCTCGATGCCGTGGACCTACACGCTTCAGGCGGTCCAATGCGAGAAGGCGTTCCCGATGGTGGAGACCGAGACCCACTACATCGTGGAGAGCAACTTCGAGCTCCCGTACATCAAGGGAATCATGGACGACGTCGCCTGGACGCCCGGCGAAAGGAACAAGGGCTGGTCGATTGGATCCAACGACGATCCCGGCGAGCTCATCGAGAAAAATGGAGGGATGCGTCCCTTCATTTATCACGTGAACGGCGGCTACGAGTACGGATACTCCGTCTACAACCAGGATCCGCTCCCCGGCGACCCGATCAACTTCACGGGCTTCCGGCCGACGTGGGTCGTGCACCCCGACGGCGACGGCTACGAGATGTTCTTCCTCAACCCGGCGGCGCCCGACTCGCAGGGGTTCGAGTGGCCTCGCCACGGCGCGAACTGGCAGCTCAACTTCGGGCTCTACGTCGATCCCACGGGCCACGTCTACGTGCCGAAGCCGGAAAAGGCCAAGCTCGCCAGCCACGACGAAGGCTGGGACGATTACCACGGCTGCGTGACCATCAACAAAGCCAACGCGCCCATCCCGACGACACGGACCCAGTTCCCCGGCAACGAGTCGTATTACGCGTCCGAGACCTTCCTGCCCGGCTATGCCGCGCCCGGCGCTCCCGGACACAAGTACTGGGGTCACAAGGGCCGGCCCATGGAGGAGGTCGCCATCTGGGAGGACGACGGCGCCCCCGGCCTCAACTCACCCGGCAACTACCACAAGCCTTATTCGGGCGGGTGTGACAAGGCCGGCTACAACTTCGCCCACGCCGAGGGCTTCACGTGGCCCGAGCTGCGCGCCGCGCGGACGCAGATGGGCGACATCCCGACGAAGGATCAGCTCTACAAGATCACGCTCTACAGGTACCTCGGCAAGGACGGGACGACCGAGCTGCTCGGCACGCTCTCGTACGAGCAGCAGGAGAACGGCGAGTGGATCCCCACCGGATCGGGGCCCGAGGTCCATTCGCTCAACGACAAGAACGGACGCTGGATCATCAATGGCCCCGTCTTCCAGGACCGCGGGGATCACGTCTTTGCGATCCTCGAGGATCTTTGAGCATGGGCTTCGCCATGAGGTTGTCTTCGCGTCGCCTCCTCGGGCTGGGTCTGCTCGTCGTCTCGGGCGTGATCACGGCCGGGGCGTGCAGCTCGAGCGAGGGCGGCGGCGGCTCCGGCCAGGCGGGAGACGGCCCGCCGCTCGGCGATCCGGACACGGGGACCTGGCTCGATCTCGGCAACACGCACGCGCCGCCGCACGAGCCGCCGGTCCCGACGAACACGGGCGTCGTCACGCGCGGCGGGACGTTGACGTTCACCAACATCGGAGCGGAGGGGTATTGGGGGCGTCGCATCGAAGCCGAGCCCGGGGACGCTCGCTGCGACGTGCAATCGGAGACCATCGACTTCGGGTGGGGCAGCGAGTTCTGCTGCCGGACCAAACACGAGGTCACGTCGAACCTCCTGACCCCGTTCAACGAGCAGCTCACGATGGTGCTCGACGGGCCGCTGCGCGTGAAGCAGTTCGCCGTGTATCAGCCGCTCGCCGATCGCAAAGGCCCGTGGGCGATCCGTTCGTTCTGGGACCGGCGGACGCCGGAGACGCCGTACAATTTCCAGTTCTCCGGACCGAACAACGCCTCGGTCTTCGGCGGTGACCTGGGCAATAGCTGCACCTTCTTCGCGATGCAGCAGAACAAGTTCCCGTGCGGGCCCGGCAGCGACCCGTACTGCCCGGGGTCGGGCCTCGACTACGACGGGTGGCCCGGCTCGAAGCTGGTCGTGCTCCTCGCGTCGATGCCTTATGCGGACGATCCTTCGGTGAAGCCGCTGAGCTGCATCGCGGCGGACCAAGACGAGCGAGAGCAGGATTCGCCGTGGATCGGGATTTCTCCCTCCGAGCTCAATCGTGACGGCTGGTCTGGGTACCACCCGTGCCATTGCTTCAACAACACGAACAACGGCCAGCTCGGAGACGGTTGTGGCCAGATCAACGTGTTCGAGGTCATCGCCGAGGCGTCCGGGCCTCAATGGGGCAACCGCGACGTCATCAGCACGGGCATCCGCTCGTACCAGGTGGGCTCCCTCGGCGGCGTGACGTGCGGCATTCAGTCCTGCGGGATCGAACAGTTCCCTGCGGACGCCGATCTCCTGGACGTGAACAGCCTGACCGCGATGCAAACAGGCGCGGTCATCGACGCGGATCACCCCGCGACGAAGGAAGGCCCGGGGTGGCGGCGCGCCCTGGATGATCGTTACTACCTGTTCCTGCTCGACGAGCTCTCGCGCACGGTGCAAGTGGCCGTGATTCATCCGGGCAAGATCCCCGAAGCCGCGCACGCCATCGTCCCCGCGCTCCCCAACACGGTCCCGCGCGCCGTGATCGACGGGTTCGTGAGCCTCCGCCTGCCCCAGTAGCCCGAAGCCGCCGCCGCGCCGGGGCTCTGCCCCCGTCCCCGCGGGGGGCTGTCCGCCCCCTCGACCCCGGACCAGCGAGGCGCTGGACCCAGGGTTGAAAAACTGCGCTCCGCGCAGTTTTTCAAACAGGCCGACGAAGCACCCAGGTCGCCAGCCGAACCGGCAGCGCGGCTGTCTTGGTTGGCAGGGTCGTCGTCAGTCTTGACCGGGCCTGTTCGATGAACTGCGCGATGCGCAGTTCATCGAGCTTGGGTCCAGCCCCTGGCTGGTCCGGGTGCAGGGGCGGACAGCCCCTGCTGGGGCCTGGGGCAAAGCCCCAGCTCCCGGTCGCCGAAGCGCGCGGAAAAAAAATCGCGTGTCGGGTGAGCCGTTTCGTGCGATCGACCCACTTTGCTCGTGGACCCTTCATGGCCGAGCCCGTCACGAGACTGGACCCGCGGCGGAGCGACGCGGCGCTCGTCACGGCTGCGCTCGAAGGTGACGAGCGGGCCAAAGAGGCGTTGTTTCGCCGGTACGTGGGGATGGTGAGCGGACTCTCGTTCCGGCTGCTCGGGCGCGACGAGGAGCTCGAGGACATCGTGCAGGAGAGCTTCGCCCAGGCCTTCGGCGCGCTCCACAAGCTCGAGCGGCCCCAGGCGTTCGCGGCGTGGCTCTCGTCGATCGTGACCCGTGTCACGATCGCGACCATCCGGCGCCGGCGGCTGCTTTCGCGCCTGGGGCTCCTGCGCGGCGAGCCGGTGCACCTCGAGACGATCATCGCGTCGACGGCGCCCCCGGACGTCGTCGCCGAGCTCACGGCGGTCTACGGCCTCATCGCCAAGCTGCCCGTGAAAGAGCGCGTCGTGTTGATCCTGCGGCGGGTCGAGGAGCTCTCGCTGGAGGAGGTCGCCACGCAGACCGGGTGGTCGCTCGCCACCGTCAAGCGCGCGCTCGTCCGCGCGGAGGGCTTGCTCGAGGTTTCACGTGCGCGCGGGGAGGAGGAGGGGGGATGAGATCGGTGTCGCGTCGCCGCACCGCGGACTTCGTGAGCCCGCCGCTGAGTGAGGCGCGCATCACGCGGATGTGGTCGGCCATCGCGGGCGCCGAGCGCGCGCGGCTCCGAGGATCGGAGAGCCCGCGTTCGGAGGCGCGCCGGACGATGCGCTGGCGGGCCGCCTCGATCCTCGCCGCGGCGCTCGGGGTCGTGGCGCTCGTCCTCGGTGTGCGGCTCCGCTCGCCGTCGAGCCCTGCGATGGCGGGGCTCGTGATCGACACGGGGGCGGCGGTCCAGGAGGTGTCCCTGCCCGACGGCAGCATCTTGAGCCTGGCCGCGGCGACGCGCCTGCACGTGCTCTCTGCGACCACCCACGAGGTCCGCCTGCGCCTCGAGCGCGGCAGCGTGATCTGCGACGTCGTGCACCGCGAGGAGCGCCGCTTCGTCGTCGCCGCGGGGGACGTCGAGGTGGAGGATCGAGGCACGCGCTTCGCGGTCGACGTGCGCCCGGAAGCGGCGCGAGAGGTGGTCGAGGTGCGCGTCGAGCGTGGCGCGGTCGAGGTGCGCGACGCGACGCAAACGGTCCTCGCGACGCTCAAGCCGGGGCAGGATTGGAAGAGCCGTGGCCCCGAGCCGCTCACGGTGGGGCCCCCCCTTGCCCCGCGGGGCAGCGGCGAGCCGGCGGCGCCGAGCGCGTCGGCCTCGGCGGCGAGCGCGCCAACGAGCGCGCCGGCGCCTTTGGTGTCCGCTCGATCGGCGCGCGCTCTCTCGCCCGAGGCGCTCTTCGACCGCGCGAGCGCGGCGCGGCTCGACGGGCGCCACGCGGACGCGGCCGCCGACTTCGAGCGGTTCTACCGGCGCTTCCCCGACGATCCTCGCGCCGGGCTCGCCGCCTACGAGCTCGGGCGCATCCGCCTCGGATCGCTGCGCGATCCGCAAGGCGCGGCCGCGGCGTTCGAGGCCGTCCTCGAACGCCCGAGTGATCCGTTTCGCGAAGACGCGGAGGCGGCCCGCGTCGAGGCGCTGGCGAACCTCGACGACCGGGAGGCCTGCCTGCGCGCACGCGACGCGTTCCTCGCGCGTCACCCGCGGAGCCTGCAGGCCGGGCGCGTGGCGAGGCTCTGCGGAGGCCCATGAGGACAGGGCTTCGCCTCCGCCTCACCGGCGCTTTGCTGCTCGCGCTCGGCGCGCTCGCGGCCCCCGCCGAGGCCGCGCCTCCGCCCCCGCAGGCTGGGAGCGGTCGCGCGGTGGTCGAGCTCGTGCTGGAGGTCGAGCCTCCGGATCGCATCATCGGGACGGCCCTGGAGCGGCATCTCCGCGCCGAGCTCGGCGCGCGCGACATCGACGTCGTCGTCGTCCCGAGCGCGACGCCCGCGGCCCCGTCCACGGGTCCGCGCCCCATCGCTCGGATCACCCTTCACGTCGAGCACCAGGCGAGTGGTGCTTTCCTCGCGACCATCCGGGTCGGCGATCTGATCATGGACAAGCGCGTCGAGCGCACCATCGATCTCGGACGAATCCCCGCGAACGGCCGGGCGCTCGCCGTCGCGGCGTCGACCGACGAGCTGCTCCGCGCGAGCTGGATGGAGCTGACGATCGCCGACGCGCCGGCGCCGGTCCTCGCGCCGCCTCCGCCCGTCCTGCGCGCGATCTTGGCCCCGGCTCCGCCTGCGCGCGCGCGGCCGCCGTTCATCGAGATCGGCCTCGCCGGGACCGCGGTCGACTTTTTCGGCCACCGCGTGGGGTTCGGAGGCGCGGCGTGGGTCGGCGCCTGGTGTCTGTCACGGCTCCTCGTGGAGCTTCGTTTCGCGGCCGATTTTGGCCTCCCGCGCGCGTCCCTGCACGGCTCGGCGCGCGCGGACACCCTCGGCCCGGGCCTCGGGTTGGCCTTCGCGTTCCTGCCTCCCGAAGCGCCGCTCGGCGTGCGGCTCGAAGCAAACGCGGACGTGGTGCGCGTCCACCTCATCGGATCGGCCTCCGGCTCTGCGACGGCGAGCGACGGAGCGCGCTGGACCGGTCTCGCCGGCGGCACGGTCCGCGGGTGGGCGCGGACCGGCCCGATCGCCTGGACCCTCGGCGTCGGCGCGGTCGCCGCGTTGCACTCGGTCGCGGCGACCGACGACGGCGCCGCGGTGACCGCGATCCAG
This sequence comes from Polyangium sorediatum, assembly GCF_029946465.1. Taxonomy (NCBI): domain Bacteria; kingdom Pseudomonadati; phylum Myxococcota; order Polyangiales; family Polyangiaceae; genus Polyangium; species Polyangium sorediatum. The sequence continues at coordinate 3,883 of NZ_JARZHI010000126.1, read as the reverse complement.
GGCGTCGGGGGCAAGATCGACGCCGGGCTCTCCTTCGACCTTCGCTGACGAGCCGTTTCCGGCGCTCGATCCACTTCCCCCTCGATGCAAAGCCCTCTGCCTCTCCTCGCTCGTGTGTCCATCGGCCTCGCGGCGGCCCTCACCGCCTGCGGCTCGAGCAGCGTCGAGGTGCTGCACACGGGCACGGGGGGCTCCGGCGCGGACGCCTCGAGCGGGAGCGGCGCGTCCGCGTCGTCGGGCGCCGGCGGCGCTGCCCCGGCCGCGTGCAAGCGCGGGGTCGCGTACGGCTACCACTCCGTGGCTGACCTCACCGCGCTCTCGAAGGGGATCGGCTGGTGGTACAACTGGGCGACGAAACCGGACAACACCGACGTCGCCGACGCCCATGCCGGGCTCGGCGTGGAGTATGTGCCCATGGCGTGGGGGGAGGCCTCCCTCGCGGGGCTCTCCGCGGAGGTCCCGGCCGACGCGCGTCATCTCCTCGGCTTCAACGAACCCAATTTCGGCTCGCAAGCGAACCTCACGCCGACGCAGGCGGCCGCGCTCTGGCCTCAGATCGAGGACTTCGCGGAGCAGCACGACCTCGTGATCGTGTCACCCGCCGTCAATTTCTGCGGGGGCACTTGCAACGTGGCCGACCCGTTCGAGTGGCTCGACCAGTTCTTTGCCGCGTGCCAGGGCTGCAAGGTCGATGCTATCGCCATGCACTGGTACGCGTGTGACGGCAGTGCGCTCACCTGGTACCTCCAGCAATTCGAGAGCAAGTACACGCAAAAGCTCTGGCTCACGGAGTTCTCGTGCCTCGACGGGAGCGACACCTCCGAGCCCGCGCAACAAGCCTACATGAAGGCCGCGCTCGAGATCCTCGAGGCCGCTCCCAGGGTCGAACGTTATGCGTGGTTCACCGGGCGGAGCGACTTCACGCCCAGCATCGATCTGCTGGGCGCGGACGGCGAGCTCACTCCGCTCGGCCAGACGTACGTGAACGCCCCCGCGAGCTGCAAGCCGTGAGGGAGCGGTCGAGTATGCCGGTATCTCGCGAGGCTGCCCGCCGCCTACAGGGGCGCCCCCTCCGGATACACCAGCTTCAGCCTCTTCTCCCGCAGCCGGGCTTCTTCGACGCAGACCTCTTCGATTTGCCGGACCACGTCCTCGGAAACCCCGAGCTTCGCAGCCATCCGGATCACCATGGCCCTCTCCGCGTCACTGTATTGTCCATCGGCGCTGCAGGCCTGGATCGCGTCGTAGACGAGGAAACGCCGTGAAGCGTTCGTCGCCGGCGTGGTGGAGATGAACTTCTCGATGTCTTCGTCGGCCTTGTAGGACTTGAGCTCGTCCAGCACCGCGTCCGGCGCGCCGAAAGCAGCGAAGTACCCGATCACCCAGTCTCGCTCCAGGGGCGCAAGCTTGCCGTCTCCGTTGGCACAGATGAGGATCGCCTTCGAATAGCCTTCGAAATCATCAGTCGTTGGGATCGTACTGAAGCTGGTCTTCTGCTTGAACAACCAAAGAATTCCTCGGTCTCTGTTCGTCGTCATGCTCATCCCTCGGTGCGTGATGGTCGCGTCTTCGCGCGGAACGCGCCTTCGCCTCCGCTTCGCCGTCGAACTCTAGCGCATCTTCGCGGCTTTGCGTTTGTATACGGAAGCGGGGAAGGATCATGCCGGACACTGTCCGATTCGAAGGATTGCATCGCCCTTCGCCCGCTGCCAAGGGGAACACGGGCGTGCGCTCGACGCGCTCCTCTTTGCTCTCACGACGAAACGCCTGCGCTCCCCGCGCCGTCTGCTCTCGTGGTGGTCCGAGGCGAATGTCTCGGCACGCCTCTTCGGGGACCTCTCTCTCGTACATTGCTCTCCGCTTGCGGAGCCAAGGAACTGCCACGATGAAACATTATGCTCATGGGCCGCTGTGGCTCGCGCCGCTTGCCTTGTTCGCGACCGCCTGTGGCGTCGATTCGTCGGGGATGAGCGCGGGAGGAGACGGGGGCGGGCAGGCTGCGGGTCCGGCATCGGAGACGACAGCCGAGGCGCGGGCGGCGTTGACGGCGGGCGCGGGCAGCCTGGGTGACTGCAACGGGAACCCGGCGCGCTGCGCGGCGGTGAACGTTGCCGCGGGCTACTACCACACCGTGGCGCTGAAGTCGGACGGCACGGTCTGGGCCTGGGGATACAACAACCGCGGGCAGCTCGGGGACAACAGCACCACCGAACAACTCATGCCTGTGCCTGTGGACGGGCTGAGCGGCGTCACCGCGGTCGCGGCGGGCGACGAACACACGGTCGCGCTGAAGTCGGACGGCACGGTCTGGGCCTGGGGGCGTAACTACGAAGGCCAGCTCGGCGACAACAGCACCACCAATCGACTCACGCCTGGACAGGTGAGCGGGCTTGTCGGTGTCGCCGCGGTGGCGACGGGCAACTACCACACGGTCGCGCTGAAGTCGGACGGCACCGTCTGGACCTGGGGGCGAAACGACTATGGCCAGCTCGGCGACAACACCACCACCGCTCGACTCACGCCCGTGCAAGTGAGCGGGCTCAGCGGCATCACCGCGGTGACGGCGGGCTACACACACTCTATCGCGCTGAAGTCGGACGGCACCGTCTGGGCCTGGGGATACAACGCCCGCGGGCAGCTCGGGGACAACACCACCACCAATCGACACAAGCCCGTGAAAACGACCGGTCTGAGCGGCATCACCGCGGTGGCGGCGGGGGCAATGCACACCGTGGCGCTGAAGTCAAACGGCAGCGTCTGGGCCTGGGGGCGCAACTTCGGTGGCCAGGTCGGGGACGGCACGGCCACCGATCGACACGTTCCGGTCCAAGCAAGTGGAATGGTAGACGTGGTCGCGGTGGCGGCGGGCCACGACCACACCTTGGCGCTGAAGCCGAACGGTAAGGTCCACGTCTGGGGGGACAACAGCAGAGGCCAGCTCGGAGACAGCTCGACCCTCGACATACATCTGCCCGCAGAGCTGGCAGATATTGGTGGCATCACCGCGGTGGCGGGGGGCTTCGCACACACCGTGGCGCTGAAATCGGACGGCACGGTCTGGACCTGGGGGTACAACCTCCATGGCCAGCTTGGCGACAATACGACCGCCAATCACAACACGCCTGTGCAAATAAGCGGATTCAGCCTCTTCTCGATGTGCGGCACCAGGGCGGCATGCGACGTGGGTACGGGCGCATGCCTCACCGCGCCGGCGCCGAACGGGACGGCCTGCAACGACAGCAATGCTTGCACGCAGATGGACGCCTGCCAGGCGGGCGTCTGCACCGGCGCGAACCCGGTGATGTGCGCCGCGTCCGACCAATGCCACAATGCGGGCACCTGCAACCCCGCGACGGGCGTGTGCTCCGGGAATCCGTCGAAGCCCAACGGCTCCTCGTGCGACGATGGCAATGCCTGCACGCAGACGGATACGTGCCAGTCGGGCACGTGCGTCGGCGCGATCCCGGTGACGTGCTCCGCGCCTGACCAATGCCACGATGCGGGCACGTGCGACCCCGCGACGGGCGTTTGCTCCACGCCGGCGAAGGCCAATGGGGCGGGATGCGACGATGGAGATGCCTGCACGCAATCGGACACGTGCCAGGGTGGGATCTGCACCGGAGCCGACGTGGTTGTCTGCCCGCCGGTGGGCGAGTGCGAAGTCGGGCTGTGCAACGCGGCCAATGGGGTGTGCGCGCCGAGCCCCAAGCCGGACAACACGCCTTGCGCAGGCGGGGTTTGCCTCGCCGGCGTGTGCCAGATCGAGGGACCGACGTCGAGTTCGAGCGCAACCGGCACCGGCGGCGGCGGCGGCAGCGGCGGCACCGGCGGCAGCGGCGGCAGCGGCGGCAACGCGACCGGCACCGGCGGCGCCGGCGGCAGC
>NZ_JARZHI010000125.1:0-17296 GCF_029946465.1 Polyangium sorediatum | reverse complement strand
GCGGCGCTGCCGCGTTGGCTGGCAGGGTCGTCGCCGGTCTTGCCACCGGCTGTTCGATGAACTGCGCATCGCGCAGTTCATCGACCCCGGGTCCAGCGCCTCGCTGGTCCGGGTCCAGGGGTGGACAACCCCTGGTCGGGGTCCGGGGTGAAACCCCGGGGGGGCGCGACGCTCCGACTAGAGGATCATGAGCTTCCACGGCGACGTCGCGGGGTCGTAGCCGAGGGCGAAGGTGCGGAGCTTGTAGGCGTCGTAGCGTGTCTTTTCTTCGGAGAGGGCGGTCGTCACGATGCCTGCGGCGGGGGGTTGACCGAGGGCTTGATCGATGGCGGCTACGCGATCGCCCGAGGTTACGATGTCGTCGATGTAGATGACGGCTTCGTTGGGCATGGGTTTGCCGATGGTGATGAGGTTTTGCGCGAGGTCGTGCGCGGGGTCTTCCTCGTAGCTGAAGCGCGGGCGCATGGCGTCTTTGTGCACCACGCAGGGACGCACCTTGCCGAAGCCGAGACGTTCGAGCTCGAGGGCGAGGTCGCGGCTTGGCCATCGGTCGGTCGTGCGGTTGCCGCGCACTACGTTGGCGGCGGGGATGGGCACGAGGGCGATGTTTGGCTTCGTGATGCTGAGGGCTGTGCGTACGTCGCGCTCGTGGACGGCGACGATGTCGGCGACGTAGGCGTAGGCGCTTGCGGGCGTCTCCAGGCGCATCATGGTTCGGCCTGGGTGGAGGGGGTGCTGGATGGAGCTTGGGATGGGCTCTTTGCGCTGGTTCGTCACGAGGTAGACGAGCCCGCGCATCGGGTTCGCGTTCAGCCCGGCCAGGGGAGAACCCAGCTTGTAGTACGAGCCGACGGCGTACCCGGGGATCCGCCTCAAGACGTCGTCCCTCGATTCATGCCCACGCGCGACCTTAGCGCGCTCCGTCGCACCTCTGCTACCCCCATGGCGCTGCTGGGGCGTGGACTTCCCCTCTCGACGGTCGGGACGCTCCCTGGGAGCATGATATAGCGTTGCCAGCGAAACGAGGCGCGATCACGTGAGCCGGACTGCATCCAGAAAGCGGCGCAAGGCAGGTAGCTTGGGCGTGTTCGTCGTGGCGCTCTTGGGCGGGCTTGGGGCGCTCTTGCATGCGTGCAAGGCGGACCGTTGGCTCGACGACTTTGCCTCGCAGGGATCGGGGGAAGGGACGAGTCGCCCGCGCCCGACGGCGACGCTGGGCCCGTCGGCGGCGCCTGGGCCCAAGGGGAGCCCGGCGCGTGGGGGTGGGGGAAAGCCTGCGGATGCGAGTGTTCATCTCGCGCTTGGCGTGCCGACGGACGACGATCCTTCGGACGACTACGTGATGCGCAAGCCGCAGTACGCGCTCTCGTACAATGCGGACCAGAACGTCGCGAACTGGGTGAGCTGGCAGATCAACGCGGGCTGGTTCGGGGATGCGCCGCGGCACAAGGGGAAGTTCATGACAGATCCGGAGCTGCCTTCGGGCTTCTACCGGGTCACGCACGACGACTACACGGGCTCGGGGTACGACCGGGGGCACATGGTGCGCTCGGAGGAGCGGACCCGTTCGCCCGAGGACAACAAGGTCACCTTCCTGATGACGAACATCCTGCCGCAGTACCACGACCTCAACGCGGGGCCTTGGCTCCGGCTGGAGGAGCACTGCGAGGACCTCGGCAGGAAGCAGGGCAAGCAGCTCTTCGTGATGGCGGGCGGCGTGCTCAAGCGGGGGAAGAAGGCCTCGAAGACGATCGGCAAGGGCGTCGTGGTGCCCGACACGTTCTTCAAGATCGTCGTCGTGCTCGAGCCGCGCGAGGGGCCTGCCGATGTGACGGAGTCGACGCGGGTGATCGCGGTCCTGATGCCGAACAAGGAGGGCATCCAGGACGAGGGCTGGGAGAAGTACCGGACGACCGTGGACGAGATCGAGAAGCGGACGGGGTACGACTTCCTCCCGGCTGTGGATGAGGACGTCCAGGAGGAGATTGAGGCGAAGCGGGGCGACTAGGTCTCCACCAGTTTGGTGGTGACGCCGAGCCACACGCCCGACGGGTGCCGGCCGAGGACGAGGGCGTCGATGTCGACCTTGCCCACGCGGTAGACGCGTAGCTCTGCGAGCTCGCGCTGGAGCAGGTCGACGAGCGCGCGGAAGCGGCCGGACCCGTCGTCGTCGCCCTCGACCAGGCCCTCGAAGAACGACGCGAGCGACGTCTCTTCGACCGGCGTGTCCGGGGGCAGGCCGCGCGCGTGCAGCACCACGCTCGGCGTCGGCTCCTCGGCGCCGAAGCGGTAGGCCTCGATCGGGAAGTCCGACTCGCTCGGGAACAGGAGGCCGGCCGCGGCCTCCTCGATGGACTGCATCAGCGGTTCGACGTCCTCACCCAGCATCTCCCTCGGCTCCTCCGTGTCCGCCGCATTCGAGGCGCGCATCCCGGACGTGTCAAGGCGGCGCGCTGCGGGGCCAGAGATCTTTCCGAGGGCTTGTGCGTCTACGAGCCCACCCCATGCGCCCGCCCCGTCGCTCCTCGGCCGCCTTTGGCCTCTTCGCTGCCCTGCTCGTCGCACCCGCCGCCGCCGCCGCTGCGCCCGCGCGGAGCTCGGCCGTCGCCCTCGATCGAGGCTCCCTCGTCGCGTACGTCGCCGACGCCGACAACGAGGCGCTCCACCGCGTCGATCTCGTGAGCGGTTCGGTCGCCACGACCCCGCTCGGCTGCGCGCCCGCCGAGGTCCTCGTGCTCGGCGAGGATCGTGTCGCCGTGAGCCTGCGCGGCTGCAACGAGGTCCAGGTCCTCGACCTCGACGCGGCCGGCGAGGGCACCGTCGCCGCGCGCGCGGTCGTCCCGGCCGAACCCTGGGGCCTCGCCCAGGGCCCGCGCGGCGCGCTGCTCGTCACCTCCGCGTACGGCCGCGCCCTCACCGCGCTCGACGGCGAGTCCCTCGCAGAGCGCTTCTCCTTGCGCCTCCCGCGCGAGCCGCGCGGCATCACCGTCACGCCCGACGGCCGCCGCGCGTTCGTCACGCATGCCGCGGGCGACGCGCTCTCCGTCGTGGATCTCGACGGCGGCGAGGCGGGCGAGGCGCCCGTCGTCCGCGCCGTGCGCGCGCTCGGCGGCAGCTACCGGAACCGCGTCGATGCGATGGTCGGAGCGAACACCCTGCACCCGACCTCGTCCCTCGCGTACGCGGCCGTGCTGAATGAGAGCGGCACGCGCCTCTTCGTCCCGCACCTCGTCGTGCAGAACGGCGAGAGCACCACCCGTATCGTCGCGGGCGGTTATGGCGGCGTCGCGATCGAGGAGGACACCTCGGTCCCCACCGTCGCGGTCCTCGACGTCGCGCGTGAGCGCACGCTCGGCGTGACCGACGTCGCCGCGCAGAAGAACTTCGTCAACATCGCGGCGAATGCCTTCATGGGGAGCGCGGTCGCGCCCGCTGGCTCTCCCGCGCGGCAGCCGCGCGCCGCGGCAGTGCTCGGCGACGCGCTCTTCGTCGTCTCGCACGGCACGGGCGAACTCGTCGAGCTCGACGCGCGCTCCCTCGATCCGGCGCTCGCCCCGCGGCGCGTCTTCCCTGTCGGCGAGGGCCCTTCCGGCATCGACGTCGATCCACGCACGGCCATCGCGGTCGTCTGGAACCAAAGCTCGCACGACCTCTCCGTCGTGAGCCTCGTGTCCGGCGCCGTGGACACGTTGCCCGTCGCTGTGGATCCGCTCCGCGAGGACCTCTCCCGTGGCCGGCGCCTCTTCCATGCCGAGGGCGACCGCCGCATCTCGCGCGACGGCCGCGCCTGCGCGAGCTGCCACCCCGAGGGGCGCGAGGACGGCCTCGTCTGGCGGCTCGGGGACGGCCCGCGACAAACGATGGCGCTCGCGGGCCGCGTCGAGCGGGGCCCCTACGGCTGGCACGGCATGCACGCGAAGCTCGAAGACAACATCGCCGAGACCCTCACGCGCCTCGGCGGCTCGGGCTTGCCGGCGGAGGACCTCGCCGCGCTCGCGAACTACCTCCGCGAGGGCCTCTTCGTGCCGCGCCGCGAGGTGAAGGATCCCGGCGCGGAGGCGCTCGTCACGCGCGGGCGGGACCTCTACACGTCGGAACAACTCGGCTGCAACGGCTGCCACGGGCTCGATCACGGGACGAGTGATCGCGTGGTGCACGACGTCGGCTCGCGCGCGAAGGACGAGTCGCACGCCGCGTTCCGCACGCCTCCGCTCGCCATGCTCGAAGGCTCCGCGCCTTACTTCCACGACGGCCGTTACCCGACACTCGAAGCCCTGCTCGACGACAACCTCGATCGCATGGGCCAGACGAGCCACCTCACGTCCGAAGACCGCGCCGCCCTGCTCGCCTTCCTGAGGACCCTGTGAAGACGTACCTCCTGCCCCTGTTCGCCGCGTCCCTGCTCGCGTCCGGCTGCGCGAAGCCCGCGCCCGAGGCCGCCGCCGTGCCCGAGGTCGCGGTCGCACCCGCGTCCGCTGCCGCTCCCGCTTCCGCTCCCGCTTCCGCTCCCGCTTCCGCTTCCGCTTCCGCTTCCGGAGCCGCCTCCGCGCCCGAGTCCCCCGCGTTGCCCGAAGAGATGCGCACCATCCTCGGCAAACGCGGGGGCCAGAAGATCACCCTCACCGTGGTGCATCCGCGCCACGTCGTCTTGCTCGTGCAGGGGGACAAACGTGTCCTCGGCTCGAACGAGGTGGCCCTCGCCGTCGACCCGAAGGAGCCCATCGCGTGGGAGACGACCGACCGCCAGACGCTCGAGACGATCCGCGGCGAGGCGTTCGTCGACCTCCGCGACGACGGGCGCTTCGACGCGGCCACGCTCCGCCCGACCACGCTCCTCGCCGCCGTCGCGGAGGAGGCCGAAGGCCGCCACGCGTGCAAGGCGTTCGAGGGGGCGCGCGCGGGCTTCGACGTGGTTTGTCGCGTCGAGTCCCTCACCGTCGCGGCCGCGCGCACCTTCGGCGAGGCCCCGCTCGATCGCATCCAGCACGTTGAAGCCAACGAGCAGACGTTTTTCCGCATGGAGCTCGATCCCGGCGCGGACGGCGTCGACGCTACGGTCCTCGGCTACTCGGCCGGGGGGCGCGGGCACGTCGTTCGCGCCGAGGCAAGCAGGCTCCCCGGCGAGGCAGGGCCCGCGCTCGTGCTCCTCTCCGAATCACGGATGCAGCCCGTCCGCATGCCTCGTTTTCCGCCGCCGCATCGCCATCCCCCCCGCTTCCCCCACTTCGATTGATCCTGGCGCGCGCTTCCCGCAAGCTCCCCCCGATGCGCCACGCCCTGCTCCTCGCGCCTCTCCTCGCCGCCGCCTGCAGCGCCGCGCCCTCGCCTCCCGCGGGCCCCACGACGGTCGCCGATCCCGGCTCCGTGCTCGTCGTCGTCGACCCGCCGCCCGCGGCCACGACGCCCGTCGAGGTCGCGGCGCCGCCGCCTTCTGCGCGCGGGGATCTCGAATGGGCCATCTTCGGCGACACGCCCACCGTCGCATGGGCGCCCGACGGCGTGCGCCTCGCCATCGCGAACCAGGTGAACTACCTCCACACGCCCGCGCCGGCCGGCCAGGCGGGCATCGACGTCGTGCACGTGGAGACCGGCAAACGCACGCGTGTCCACGAGGGCCCCGGCTACCACCCCGTGTGGCTCGGCGACGATCGGATGGCCTTCGGCTGCTCGACCTACGAGTGCGACGACGCGGGGCAGGGCATCTACCTGCTCGACCTGGGCAAACGCGCGCGCCGAGCGCTCGAGCACGGCGCCTACCACACACGCGCCGGCAAGGACGGCGGCGTGATCTTCTTCTCGGGCTTCCCCGAGTCCGAGGGCTGGATGAGCTGGGATCTGCGCAGCGCGAAGCCCAAGCGCATCAACGGCCCCGAGGACGCGTGGAAGGCGCCGGCCGCGCCGCTCGCCGATCAGTGCCCCTCCAAGGTCGGCGAGCGACGCGTCGAGCAGCGCGACGATCAGGTCTTCGTGGTCGACGCCGCGACCCGCCACGCCATCGTCACCGCGCCGCCCTGGTACCTCGCCTGGCCCGGGAACCGTGGCGCCATCCAGCCCTGTTTGTCTCCGGACGGCAGGTTCGTCGTGTACTTCTCCCAGCGCGGCGGCGCGGGCTTCGTCGGCGTGCGCCCGTTCGACGCTCCTTGAGAAGATCCGCCGCCCGAAGAGCGGCCGCGTTCGTCCTCCTCGTCCTCCTGCCGCTCGCGACCTCGCCGTTCACGGTCGACCTTCGCCCGCAGAAGACGCTCGTGCTCGCGCTCGCGCTGCCGCTCTGCGCGTGGGGCGCGCCCTCGCTCGTCGCGGCGCTCGCGCTCGCGGCCGGCCTCGTCGCGTGGCTCGTTTGGCCTGCCGCGCCCTGGGAGATCCTCGCCGTCGCGGCCGCCCCGGCCGTGTTCGGCGCGCTCGCGGAGCTCGTCGCCGAGGACCGGGCCTTCGTCTTGCGCCTCGCGCGCCGCGCCGTCCTCGCGACGAGCGCCTTCGCCCTCGCGGGCGTGATCGGCCTCGTCCCGTTCGAGACCGGCGCGTTCCGCCTGCCGTACCCGGTGCTCGTCGGCACGTTCGGCAACCCGAACCATCTCGCGGCCTTCCTGTTGCTCGTGCTCCCGCTCTGCGCCGCCGATCGCGCCGCCGCCACGCGCCGCCCCGACCGGATCGAAGGGGCGATCGCGCTGATCCTTGGTGCCACAACGATCCTCCTCTGCCGCTCGCACCTCGCGGTCCTCGCGCTCGCCGCCGAAGGGCTCGTCCTCGTCCCCCGCGCCGCGCTCGCCGCGCCCCTCGCGGGCCTCGCGCTCGTCCCGATCGCGTTCACCTCGGAGGGGTTCGTCCGCGCCTTCGAGGGCCGCCTCTACCTGCTCGTCGTCCACGCGCGTGGTCTGTGGGGGAAGACCTTGCTCCTCGGCGTCGGCCCCGACGCGATCGCCCCCCGTTTCCTCGACTGGCAAGCCGAGCACCTCGCCGCGCACCCCGACGCCGCGCCGTTCTGGACCTTCCCGGAGCACCCACACGACGACGTCGCCGCGCTCGTCCTCGCCTTTGGCCTTCTCCCCGCGGCGCTCGCGCTGCTCTTCGCGCGAAAGCGCCTCCGCCTCGCGCCCGCCTTGCCCCGCGCCGAGCTTCGCGCCGCGTGGATCACCTTCGCCCTGCTCGCGCTCGGCGCCGGCCTCTCGGCCTCGCCGGCGACCTGGATCGCGGCGCTGCTCGTGCTCGCGTGCACCTTCCGTGCGCGTACCCTCGCGCCCGCGTCCTTCGCCCTCGCGCGCGCGGGCCTCGCGTGTGCGCTCGCCTGGGCCCTCGTGGCCTTCGCGCAGTTCCTCTCGGCCTACCACCACCGCGAGGCGCTCCGCGCAGCGACGACCTCACGCGACACGCACGCCGCGCTCCACCACACGCGCGCCGCGCGGGTCTTCCCGTTCGATCGAGGCCGGCTCCTTCACCTCGAAGGCCGCCTCCTCCTCGAAGCCGGCCGTCCGCGCGACGCCGCCGACGTGCTTCACGAGGCCGCGCGCCTGCTCCCGCACCCAATCGTCTGGAAAGCCCTCGCCGCCGCCGAGCGCGCCGCGGGCAGGCCCGACGCGGCCGTCGCCGCCGCACGCGCGTGGCTCCGCTACCGCCCGGGGGATCCCGAAGCGAAGGCCCTGATCGAAGGCCGATGACGGTGTTTTACTTGGTGGAACCGAACGACGTGTCGACGAGCAGCGCCTCGGGGATGGGATCTCCCGTCAGCGTCTCCAGGAACGCGACGATGTCGTCGATCTCCTGCGGCGTGAGGTTCAGCGGCACCATCAGGGGATCCTTCGTGCCGGCGAAGTCCTTGTCAGCGCCGCCCACGTTGTAGAACTCGACCACCTCGCGCAGCGTCGCGAGGTGCCCCGTGTGCATGAAGGGCCCCGTCTTTGCCACCGAGCGCAGCCCCTTCGTGCGGAATGCGCCGGTGAGCTTCTCGTCCTTCGTCACGCCCTTGCTGCGGTCGATGCTCGGGTCGTCGTTGTAGATGCCCTTCGTGCTGAAGTCCCAGCCGAAGTAGACGTCGAGCGCCTGGAAACGCCCCGGATCACCGCCCATGTCCGGCGGCAGCACGTGCTCGCCGATCTGCGGCACGCCCGTCACGTGGAAGTCGTTGTCGCTGAACGTCGGGCCCGTGTGGCATGCGACGCAGGCCGCTTTCCCCACGAAGAGCCCGAGCCCGCGCTTCGCGTTCTCGCTGATCGCCGACACGTCGCCGGCCACGTACCGATCGAAGGGCGCGTTGCCGCTCTGGAGCAGCCGCAGGTAGGCCGCGAGGGCCTTGCCGAAGTTTGCGTAGCCGCGGTTGATCACGGCGCGATCCTCCTCCGGCATGCCCTTCCACACGTCGGGCGCGACGGTCGGCGACGCGATCATCGGGAAACGCGCGGCGTCCGGGTGCATCGGATCGAGCGCGGGGTCGAGGTCCGGCTCGAAGAGATCGTTGTACGCCGCGCGGTAGTCCGCCTGCTGGTAGAGGAAGTGCACGATGCCCGAGCGGTCCGTGCCCATGACGAACTCGGCGGGCACGAGGCACTTGCCCCAGAGGTTGTCGTTGTAGCCGACCCAGCCGAACCAGTCCGTGTACGTCGCGACGTTCACCAGCGTCGGCGCGTTGCGGATGAACCAGTCGATCGCGATCGACGTGTTCGCCGGCTTCGAACGCGTGTCGACGAACCAGTCCGTCTTGATGTGGCAGCTCTCGCAGGAGACCTTGCCCGTCTCGCCCACGTTCCCGAGATCGTTCGCGACCTTGATCGGCCCGGCGTACCCCTTCTCGTAGAAGAGCCGCTGCCCGAGCTCGGCCGCCTTGGGGTTGTCGGCGAACGCGTTCGTCGTGTCCGCCTCGAGCGGCGGGAGCGGCGAGAGTTTTTCGATCTCGGTCCACTCCTCCGGCAGGAAATGCCCGTCCACGAGCTCGCCGCTCTCATCGCCGCAGCCGCCGAGGGCCGCCGCCGAAACCACGCACAACCACAGCCACCTTCGCGCTCGCATGGGAAAACCTCCTCGCACGCGCTCCGCGCGCTCCCCCCTCGTGCTCGCGCATCGTAACGAACGCGCGCAGGCAGCGATAGCCGGTTCGTCGCGCGAGCGCCGTGGTTTGGCGAGGTTCCCTAACGGTACCCTTCGGCCTGCAGCGTGAACATCCGCGCGTACCGTCCGTCCTGCGCGACGAGCTCGGCGTGGGTTCCTTCTTCGATCACGCGGCCGCCGTCGATCACGAGGATCCGATCCGCCATGCGCACCGTCGGGAACCGGTGCGACACGACGAACGTCGTGCGGCCCTCGGCGAGCTTGCGGAACCGCTCGAAGACCGCGTGCTCCGCCTCTGCGTCGAGCGCGGCCGTGGGCTCGTCGAGCACGAGCACGTCGGCCTCCTCCCGCATGAACGCCCGCGCGAGCGCCACCTTTTGCCATTGCCCGCCGCTGAGCTCCGTCCCGTCCTTGAACCACCGGCCGAGCTGCGTATCGAGACCACCCGACAACGTCGCGAGCACCTCTTCGGCGCCGCCGCGCGTGATCGCCCGCGAGAGCCGATCCACGTCGCCCATGTGCGGCGTGCTCCCGAAGCCGACGTTCTCCCGCGCCGTGAGCTGATAGCGGTTGTAGTCCTGGAACACGACGCCGATGCGGCGCCGGAGCGCGTCGAGATCCCAATCGACGAGGTCTTTCCCGTCGAGCAGGATGCGCCCCTCCGTGGGCGTGTAGAGCCGCGTGAGCAGCTTGATCAGCGTCGTCTTGCCCGCGCCGTTGTGCCCCACGAGCGCGACGCTCTGCCCGCGCGGCACGAACAGATCGAGCTTCGACAGCGCGAGCTTCTCCTGCCCCGGATACCGGAAGCTCACGCCCTCGAAGCGGATGCCCTGCTCGCGCCCCGCCTCGGAGGGGAGCGCGATCTTCGGCGCGCTCGACCCGTCGTTCGTGGGGATCGCGAGGTACGAGAACAGGTTCGACATGTACAGGTTGTGCTCGTACATGCCGCCGAGCGACGACAGGATCGACTGGAAGGCCTGCTGGCCCTGGCGGAACGAGATGCCGTAGAGCACGAGGTCGCCGAGCGTGAGATCACCGCTCGCCGCGCCGAGCGCCATCGACGCGTAGCAGGCGTAAAACGCGCCCGTGCCGAGCAAGGACAGGCCCCAGCCGAGGCTCGCGCGTTGCACCGCGAGCGTCCGATCCTCGCGGTAGAACTTCTCCCCGAGCGTGCGGTACCGATCGAGCAGGAGCGGGCCGATGCCGAAGAGCTTGACCTCTTTCGCGTGCGCGTCGTTCGCGAGGACGTACTCCAGGTAGTTGAGCTTCCGCGCCTCGGGCGAGCGCCAGTTGCGCAGCCGGAACGCGAGGTTGCCGAGCTTCACCTCCGCGATCGCCCCGGGCAGCGACGCGAGCGCGAGCGCGAGCACCGCGAACCCGCTCCAGCGGAAGAGCAGCGCTCCATATCCTGCGAGCGTCACCAGGCTCTGCACGATCCCGAATGTCTCGGTCACCATCGCGAGCGGCCTCGACGAAGCCTCGCGCCGCGCCCGCGTGAGCTGATCGTAGACGGACGGCTCCTCGAAGTGCCGGAGCTCCAGCGAGAGCGCCTTTTCGAGGATCTCCCCGTTGATGTCGAGCCCGAGCCGCGCCCCGATGAGCGAGCGCAGGAGTCCCATTCCGCGCTGCACGAGCGCGAGCGCCGCCACGAGCGCGAGCTCCACGAGCACCCAGCGCAGCGTCGCCTCGCGGGAATGCGCGGCCACCGCGTCCACGATCGCCTTGCCCACGTACGCCACGCCGAGCGGGAGCACCGCGGCGGCCAGGGTGAGCGCGAAGAGCGTGATCGTCGCGAGCTTGGCCGACCGGAACAGGAGCAGGAGCGTGCGCGGCGTATGCTCGAAGCTCCCGCGCAGGCGGGCGAGGAGGTTCGGCTTGGGATTCGGCTCGGACATCGCCGTCCCATTCTTGCGCGGCCCTCGCCAAACCGCCCGTGCGGTTCCTGGCGTCCACCATCGGGAGCGAGAACGAGCACATCCCGGCTGTTGACGTCTGGGGCCCGCCATGGTCAAGCTGGCGACCAGCGCTGGGATCGTTCGCTCGGCCCCCGCGCCCCTTGCTTTCTTTTCCGACACGCGACGACGCCGAGGCGAAAACGATGGGTGGACGCTGGCACAGGTTGGGGGTCGCCCTCGTGGCGGTGGTGTGCTCGTCGGCTTGCGCGATGGGCGTGGTCGACGAGAGCTCGGGCGGCAGCGAGAGCAGCGGCTCCGGCGGCTCCGGCGGCGTCTCGGCGGGCGGCTTCGGCGGCTCCGGCGGCGTGACCGGCGACGGCGGCGCGGGCGCCATGGGCGGCGCGGGCGGCGGCGGGTCCGCGGGCGGCGCGGGCGGCGCGAGCAGCTCGAGCAGCTCGGGCACCGGCGGCAATCCGAACTGTGGCAATGGCGTGATCGATCCGGGCGAGCAATGCGACGGCGCCGATTTCGCCGGCAAGACGTGCGCGAGCATCGGCCTCGGATCGGGGGATCTCCTGTGCAACCCGTTCTGCGGCATCGTCGCGAGCGGCTGCGTCCCCAAGGAGGCCTGCAACGATTTCAAGGACAACGATCAGGACGGCCTGCTCGATTGCGCCGACGACACGTGTTTCATGGACGCCGCGTGCCTCGACTCGTGCTTCGCGCCCAAATCGCTCTCCGTCCCCGGCTGGTTCAACGGCGACTCCTCGGGCCGCCCGAACCTCCAGGCCGCCTCGTGCTCGCCCGCGAGCGGCCCCGAGGTCATCTTCGAGGTCCTGATCCCGCAGAGCGGCGTGTTCGTGGCCACGGTGGATAGCGGGGACGCCGATTTCAGCGTCTCGCTCCGCACTACCTGTAGCGATCCCGCGAGCGAGATCGCATGCAACGACGACCCGAACCCCGATGGCGGCAAGACCGACAAGGTCACGCTCGAGGTCGTCCAGGGCCAGAAGCTCTACGTCGTCGTCGACGGCGCCGCGGGCAGCGCCGGCTTCTTCAATCTCAACGTGGATGTCCCTCCGCCCGAGTTCTTCTGCTCGGATTTTTGGGACGACGATCAAGACGGCTACGTCGATTGCGACGACACCACGCAGTGCCAGGAAACGTTCGAATGCGAGCCGGGCGCCGGTTTGCTCGGCACGCCCTGCATCGTCCCCTCCGATTGCGCGGCGAACGCGAAGGATCCCGCCTGCCTCCAGGACTGGCTCGGGTTTCCCGACGGATATTGCACCGAGTGGTGTGATCTCGCCGCGCAGGACTGCCCCGGCGACGGCCATTGCGCCGACCTCGGCTTCGGCAGCGTGCACGGCATCTGCCTCGACGGCTGCACGACCGACGCGGATTGCCGCAGCGGGTATGCGTGCGTCGACGAGGGATACCCGACGAAGGTCTGCCGGCAGGGGCCCGAGCTCGCCTGCACGAACTTCCAGGACGACGACAACAACGAGCTCAGCGATTGCGAGGACCCGAGCTGCCAGGCCACGTCGGCCTGCAAGCCCGGCTCGAAGGCCGCCGGTCTGCCCTGCACGAAATCAAACGAGTGTTACGCCGGGCAAAACGATCCCATCTGCCTCCACCAGGACTGGTTCGGAGCGCCGGGCGGCTACTGCTCCGAGTACTGCCACTTCATGGACGATTGCGCGCCCGGCTCGATCTGCACGAGCTGGTTCTTCTTCCCGAGCGGCGCCGGCACCTGCATGCGCACCTGCCAGACCGACGCCCAGTGCCGCCCGGGGTACACCTGCCTGGATAGCGGCCTCAACGAGAAGTTTTGTGTAGCTTTTTGACTTAGGAGCTCGTCATGCGCGAACGAATGCGTCTCTTCGATACGGCCCCTCGGCGCGTCGCCCTCGCGGCGCTCGCCGTCGCGCTCCTCGCGCCCCTCGCGCCCGCCGCGTGCGCGGCGAACGGCGGCGGCACGGGGTTCGACGGGGATGGAGGCAACACGGGCCAGGGCGGCGCGGGCCAGGGTGGCACGGGCATGGGCGGCGACGATCTCGGGTTCGACGCCGGAAACCAGGGCGGCGCGGGCGGCGAGGGCGGCATCATCAACTGCGATCCCAAGGGCACGGAGGACGACGTCGACGGCGACGGCTTCACCGAGGCCGAGGGCGATTGCAACGATTGCGACAAGCACAGAAACCCGAACGCCGTCGAGGTGCCCACCGAGCCCGGCAAGGAGGCGTTCGACGAGAACTGCGACGGCACCATCGACGAGGTGGTCGTCTCCCTCTGCGACGACGCGCTCGCCCTCGACAGCATGGATCCCCTCGACGGCGTCCGCGCCGTCGAGCTCTGCAAGGTCTCCCAGGGCTTCGGCGATTGGGGCGTGGTCTCGGCGCAATGGACGATGGCGGACGGCTCGCCGCCCCCGCTCGGGAGCGAGGTGAACTTCCACCTCGGCCACGGCCTGCTCAACGGGTTCGGCCCGAACATCACGACCCGCAAGGGCCAACGCTTTCTCGCGCTCTCCAGCGGCACCGCCCGCCAGCCCACGGATCCCAGTTATCAATCGGTCGGCGGCTTCGACAAGTCCTACATGGGCAACCACCCGCAGGGCTTCCCCAAGGAGTCGCCCGCGTGCCCCAACACGACCACCGGCGAGCCGCACGACGTCGCCGGGCTCGAAGCCGTGATCCGGGTGCCCTCGAACGCCTATGGCTTCTCGTTCGACTTCAACTTCTACACCTACGAGTGGCCGGACTACATCTGCAGCCAATTCAACGATTTCTTCGTCGCGCTGCTCACGCCGATCCCGCCCGGGCAGAACGACGGCAACGTCTCCTTCGACAGCCTGGGCAACCCCGTCAGCGTCAACAACTCGCTCCTCGAGGTCTGCGGTTGTCCGGGAAACCCGCCCAACCCCTGCCTCGCGGGCGACAAGACCTTCCAGTGCAGCCTCGGCAACGTCGACCTCATCGGGACCGGGTTCGGCTTTGACGGTGAAGACGGAATGGACCACGCCTCGACCGGCTGGCTGAAGACCCAGGCCCCCGTCAAGCCCGGTGATCAGATCACCCTCCGGTTCGCCGTCTACGACTCGGGCGACGGTGGCCTCGACACGACGACCCTCATCGACAACTGGCAGTGGATCGCCAAGCCCGGCACGACCGTCGGGACGGCGCCCATCCCCAAGTAAACAAAGGGACGAACCGGAGGCGCACGGTTGGGCCTCCCACGCGGCGGTCCTTCGCGCTACCATCCCCGGTTGATGTCCCTGTCCCCGGCCGAAAGCTTCGACCGATATGTCATCGAGGAGCGCCTCGGGGAAGGCGCCGTCGGCGAGGTGTACCGCGCCATGGACACGCGCCTCCGCCGCAAAATTGCGCTCAAGGTGCTGCGTCGGGATCCCGAGATGGAGTCCGAAGCTTGGGACCGCAACGTTGCGCGCATGCTGCGCGAGGCGCGCGCCGCCGCTGCGCTCACGCACCCGAACATCGTCGCTGTCTACGACGTCGGCGAGCACGAGGGCGTCCCGTTCATCGCGATGGAGCTCGTCGCGGGCAAGACGCTGCGCTCGTCGATCGGCCGCGACATCTCGCAAGGCGAGCGCATCGAGCTGCTCCTGCAGGTCGCGTTCGCGCTCGCCGCCGCGCACGCCGAGGGCGTCGTGCACCGCGACGTCAAGCCCGAGAACGTCATGGTCCGCGAGGACGGCGTGGCCAAGGTGCTCGATTTCGGCATCGCACGCCGGCTGCCCGGCGGCCTCACGAACACACAGGACAGCGGCGTCTCGCGTCTGTCGCGGCTCACCGGCGACGGGAGCATCGTCGGCACGCCCGCGTACATGGCCCCCGAGCAGCTCCTCGGCCACGAAATCGACGCGCGCGCCGATCAGTTCTCGTGGGGCGTCATGGCGTTCGAATTGATGGCGGGTCGGTTGCCCTTCCGCACGGACGGCGGGGGCCTCGGGCTCGTGACGTCGATGCTGAACGACGAACCACGCCCGCTGGAAGGCGCGCCGGAGGAGCTCGCCGCGATCGTCCGCCGCACGCTCTCGAAATCGCCGGACGAGCGATTCTCCTCGATGGAGGATCTCGCCGAGGCGGTCGCGGGCGTCATGGCCTCGGTGCTCCCGCCGCCGCCGCCGATGCGCAAGAAGATGCTGTCGTCGGGGATCCGGCTCGTCTACGCGCAGGCCCCGGAGGCCGCCGCGCCCGCGCCCGAGCCGCCGCCGCCGCCGAGGACGAACCCCATTCTGATCGTCGGCGCAGCGGCGCTCGCCGTGGGCCTCTTCATCGGCGGCGTGCTCTTCTTGCTCCAGCGCAGCCAGGCCGAGACCCCCCAGGCGCCCGCCGCCCCGCCCCCCGGGGCCGCCGCGACGAACGCGCCCTCCGGCCGCTGATTCAGGGTTTTTTCGTCGCGTCCGTCTTGGCCTTGTCGGCCGCGGGCGCCTTGGCCTTGTCGGCCTCGGGCGCCTTGGCCTTCTCGTCGGCCGACTTGCCCGCCTTGTCGGCGAGGTCCTTCGCGCGCCGCTTCACGAACACGTCCGGATCCTCTTGCATCGCGACGAGCAGCTTCTTCCCGTCGGGATCCTTCTCCGCGACGAGCTCGAGCGCCCTGCCGCGCGCCATTCCGCTGTTCGTGCGGGTCTCGAGGATCGCGCGCGCCACGGCGAGCGCCCGCTTCTTTTGCGCGTCCGACGCCCCCGGCTGCCGGTGGAGGTAAAACAGCGCCGACGCCATCTGCGTCGACTTGATCGTCCCCTCCTTCGCGCGCTTCTCGATCTTGTCGAGCAGCGGATCCCACTCCGCCTTGCACCCGCCGCCTTGCGGGTAGAACGAGCAGAGGTAGGCCGCTTCGCCCGACACGTCGTCGGCCGCGTCGTCGACGAACCCGAGCCACATCTTGCACGACTCGGCGGCGCGGGTCGGCGGCGTCCCCGTCCAGAAGGCCGACATCGCGGCCTTGCGCACGACCACGTCCTTGTCGTTTGTCGCGATGTCCTTCACGAAGTCGTAGAGCGTCTCGCCGTTCGAGAAGAGCATCCGCGCGAGCAGGCTCGTGCGCATCTGCTGCACCGGGTGGTTTTTCGCCATCCCCTGGATCCGCTCGCCGAGCCCGGTGTCCGCGTGCTTGATCCCGCCGACGACCCCGCCGAGCTCCTGCGCCACGGTCTTGTTCGCCTCGCCCTCGGCCACCACGAGGATCCGCTCGGCGAGCGCCTTGTCGTTGCGGAAGGCCTTTCCGCGCTGCGAGAGCGCGCGGCTGCCGAGCCAGCGCACCTGCTCGTTCGGGTCCTCCAGGAAGCTCACGAACGTCGCGTCGGCCTTGCCCTCGCGGATGAGGTCGCTCTCGAGGAGCGCCTTCATCTCGGGGCACATCGAATCGAACCCGTAGGTGCCCCACTTGCAGCCGAGCGTCTTCTTCGCGAGCTCGACCACGGCGGCGTCGTTCCCGGCGGCCTCGATCCCCTTGGCGCTCGGCTTCGCCTCCGTGGGCGCCGCCGATCCGGCCGGATCCGGCCCCGACGAGCCTTTGCTGCACCCGAGCCCGAGCCCTGCGAGGAGCGCGATCGCGGCGATCACGCGCGTGGAAACCATGTTCATGCCCCCTCCTTACCGCATTTTCGGCGGAGCGTGGGCGAGCGCGCTCAGGCCGCGGCCACCTTCTGCGCGACCTGCTTCGGCCGGCGGATCGGGGGCAGCTCCTGCGTGAGCAGCGCCGATCCGAGCGCGAACCCTGCCAGCGAGAGGCGCAGCCGCAGCGCGTCCACGAGCCCTTCCTGATGGAGCGCGCTGACGGTCTTGCGCACGTCGCCGCGGCGCACCTTGATGGCGATCGAGAGCGTCTCCAGGTCCATGGTGCGGCCCTCGGTCTGGGCCTCGGCGAGGGCACGGAGGATGTAGGGCGCGATGTCCTTGGGCGTCATCATGATGATCGCACCCTACCCCCTGTGCTGAACGTGTGCACAGTTTGTGGAGATGATTTTTTGTTCAGGTCTTCGTGGTGGCTTGCGTCACGAACCCTGAAGCTCTGTCCCATGTTGGGTGACGCGAGGGGAGGGCATTCCGTGATAGCCTCGGCGCTCCCTTTTCGCACACGGGAGGACTTCGCATGAAATCGAATCGCTTGTGGGGACCGAAGCTCGCCGCATTCTCGTTCCTGGCGTTGACCGGTCTCGTGGCGTGTGGAGGCGACGAAGGCGGATCCGGCGGATCGGGCGCGAGCGGCGGATCCGGAGGCCAGGCGGGCGCGGGCGGGGAAGGCGGCGCGGGCGGCGGCGGGATGGGCGGCGAGGGCGGCGGCGGTGGCGGCGGGATGGGCGGCGAGGGCGGCGCGGGAGGAATGGGCGGCGCGGGCGG
>NZ_JARZHI010000124.1:0-17736 GCF_029946465.1 Polyangium sorediatum | reverse complement strand
GCCGCCGGGGCGGCCGGCGCCTTTGCAGCCGGGGGCGGCGCGGCGGGCGCCGCAGGCTTCGCGGGCAATGCCCCGCCCGACTTCGGCGCGTCCGCTGCCGCGGGGGAGGCCACGCTCGCCAGCGCCGCCGCGAACCCGAGCGCGGCCCACGCCGCGCGACCCTGTTTCGTTGTGCGCCGGATCTTACCGTCCGGTGGAGCCAACCATCGTCGTTTCATGCGCCGGCATTGGAACGCACCCCCGCGCCGTTCACAAGAAAAAAGGTACGCCTATTCCGTGCCCCAGGCTTCCGTCCGCGCCGACCCCCGGTCGTCCCACCTTCCAGCCAATCCACGCCACACGCCACACGTGTCCCATGGCAGAAGAATATTTCGGTGGTGGTTTGTCGCACCTTATCGTTCTCGCATTCAACGCGCCTTGCGTCGCCGCTCGCCCTTCGCTGCCCGGAGGCCCGCCTCTTCCTCGGCGAGCGCCGCGAGCTCTGCGCGCTCTTCCGCCTCCCGCGCGTCCTTCTCGGGCCGCGGCAGCGCCTCGATCCGTTTTCCCCCGGCCGCGATGCGCATGCGTTCGCCCCCGTGCTTTCGGGCGAGCTTCTCCCGCCGGATCTCCTGCCGCAGGCGCAGCTCCGCTTCTTCCTCGGGGGTCGGATCGACCGGGAACAGATACTTCACCGCGTGCGCGGCGAGCCCGACGCCCCAGCCGAGCACCGGGAAAAACCACCAATGACCTCCCACCGTCACCATGTCGAGCAAGAAAAAGAACACGCTGAAGACGCCCCACATCGCGACATGCTGCTCGAGCTTCTGCTTCTGACGGGCCCGCCGCGCGGCCTTCCCTTCCCCCGGGGCCGGGGCGGCCGGAGGCGTCGCGGGGGGCGCCGGTTCGAGCGCCGGCTTGAGCGCCACGAGCGCCGCGCGGAGTTCCTCCTCCTCGACGCCCACCTCCCGCGCGGCCGCGGCGAGATCGGCATACGCGTACTTGCCCCCCGCCGCCTCCAGCTTCGCCTTGCGCTCGAGCGCGAGCGCGATCGCCTGCCCGAGCTCCTGCGTGGAGTAACGCCCCGCCGTGATCGGCCCCGACGAAGGCCGCGGGGCCACGCGCGGCTCGCCTTTCGGTCCCTTCGAATCCGCCTCCTCTGCGAGCGGTTCGAGCAGCTCCACGAGGTCGTCCATCGACCCGTACCGCTCCGCCGGCGAACGCGAGAGCGCGCGGCCGAAGACCTCTCGCACCACCGCGGGCACGCCCTCGGCCCGCATCGGCCGCGGCGGCTCGGACATCATCGCCGCCACGGTCGAGAGCGCGTCGTGCGCGTCCCAGGGCCTCGTCCCCTCGCAGAGCTCGTAGCCGAGCACGGCCCACGAGAACTGATCCGTGCGCCCGTCCGCGGACTTCCCGCGCACCTGCTCGGGTGCCATGTACATCGGCGTCCCGCTCACGCTGCTCTTCGTGGCGAGGGACGCCGCGGTCGGCTTCGCCGTGGGCCCCGCGGGATCCACGGGCGCCTGGCTGCGCCGCGCAATGCCGAAGTCGAGCACCTTCACCCGCCCGTCGCGCCGGACCATCACGTTCTCGGGCTTGATGTCGCGGTGCACGATGCCCGCCCGGTGTGCGGCCGCGAGCACGCGGGCCACGTCGACGAGCCAGCGGAGCTTGCGACCGACGGGCACGCTCGGATCGCCGACGTAGGCGCGCAGCGTCTCGCCTTCGACGAGCTCCATCGCGATGAACGGCTGCCCTTCCCACGCGCCTGCGTCGTAGATGGCGATCGCGTTCGGATGATCGAGCGCCGCAACAGCCCGCGCTTCACGCAGCGCCCGCGCTGCGGCCTCCTCGTCGCCGGCCGCGAGCGTCTTCAGAGCGACCTTCCGATCGAGCTTCAGATCGTGGGCCCGATACACGACGCCCATGCCGCCCTCGCCGAGCACGGCTTCGATCTCGAAGCGGTTTGCCACCACGTCGGAAGCTTTCAGCATACGGCGCGCGAGGGTAGCGCCCGCCGCGTCCGCGCGCGAGTCTTCGATGCGACGCGAGCGTGCGCCGGATCTCGACACCATCCTTGCCTTCCTTTGCGACGGCGGGCGCCTTAGGATCGGCCCCTCACGCCACGAGGAGGAACCCTCATGCACGATCGATTTGCTTTTCTTTCGTTACGCCTCTCGCTCTTCGCCGCCCTCGGCCTCTCCGCCATCGCTTGCGGAACGACCGTGGAGAACGGCGGCTCCGGTGGATCCGGGGGCGCGGGCGGGGATCCGAGCACCAGCAGTAGCTCCAGCAGCAGCACGAGCTCGAGCCAGGGCGGCGGCTCGTCCGGCTGCGTCGGCGGGACACCCATTCCGCTCCCGGACGGCTCCGACAGCGGCTACGTGCGCTGCGACGACGGCACGATCCACCGCGCCGCGGCCGTCGCATGTGATCCCACGATCAACGCGGCGGCCTGCGACGGCACCGAGATGTTCAAGGAGTGCACGTCGGACGCCGACTGCACGGCCAAGCCCCATGGCAAGTGCATCCACCGCGACGCGAACTTCGAAAGCCCCGGGCCCTCCTGCGGCTGTGAGTACTCGTGCGCGAACGACGCCGAGTGCGGGGCCGATTCGGTCTGCGTCTGTCAGGGCGTCGTCGAGAATGACGTCGCCTGGTCGCGCTGCTCGGCCGTCGCGAAATGCGCGACCGACGCCGATTGCGCGAGCGGCGAGTGTGGCATCACCTCCTTCCACGACGGCTGCTTCCAGCAGATCGGCCTCGCCTGCCGCGCGGATACGGACGCTTGTCGCGTGGACGCCGATTGCATGGCCGGCTACGCCTGCGCGACGCTTCCGTATAGCGCGGTCGGAGAGGCCGGCACGTTCAACTGCGAGACGCAAAACTGCGCGATCGGCCGCCCCTTGCTCGTCGCCGGCGCGGCCCGCACCGCGCCCGCCGCGGCCCGCGCCGATTGGATCCTCGCTGAAATCACGCCGGACACGGCGTCGCTCGATCCGGCCGTCCGGAGCGCCCTCGCCGAGGCGTGGACCGAGATCGCCGCGCTCGAACACGCGTCCGTCGCGAGCTTCGCCCGCTTCACGCTCCAGCTCATGGCCCTCGGCGCGCCGCCCGAGCTGCTCTTCGCCGCGCAACGGGCCGCCGCCGATGAGGTCGAGCATGCCCGCGTCGGGTATGCCCTCGCGAGCCGGTATGCCGATCGCCCGATCGGCCCCTCGAAGCTCGATCTCACGGGCGTCCCGCTCGAGACCGACCCGCGCGTCGTGCTTGCCTCCCTCATCGAGGAGGCTTGCGTGGGCGAGACGATCGGCGCGGCCGAGGCGCTCGCGCTCGCGGGGCTCGTGCGTGATCCCGCGCTGCGCGAGGTCCACGCGCGGATCGCCGAGGACGAGCAACGTCACGCCGAGCTCGCCTGGCGCACCTTGCGCTTCCTGCTCGCCGGGGCCGACGAGGACACGCGCCGCTTCGCCCGCGCCACGTTCGACCGGGCGATCGAGGCCGCGTCCGCGGAGCCTTCCCTCCGGCGCGCCGTCGTGGCCGAGGATGTTGGCCTTTTGTCCTCCAAGCAAATCGGCGCCCTCCGCCGCCAGGCTTTGCGGGACGTCGTGCGTCCTTGCGCCGACGCGCTCCTCGCGCCTGCCGCGGCGCCGGTCGCCTTGGCCGACCTCCATGCCTGAGCGCCTCCGCGCGCGCCCGTGACTCCGCGCGGCTCTCGGGTCCACACCCCATAGCCGCGCGGTTCTCCCTTGACACAAGCGTGAAACATCCGGTCTGCTGGACTCTGACCGCATGCTGCGCCGTGCCCGCGCCCCCATGGCCCTCGGCGGCCTCGCGCTCCTCGTGATGGGGCTCGCGGTCTTGTCGCTGGGCTCGCGATCGGCGCCCATGGCATCGGCGGCCGTGCAGGTCGAGGCGCCGCTTTCCCCGCCTGCGCCTCCGCCTCTGCCCGCGCCCCCGCCTGCGAGCGTGTCTCCCGCAGCGGTGCCTGCGGTGCGGGCCCCCGAAACGCCGCCCGCGCCTCCGCCTCCCGCGAATGCAAAGCCGAGCGAACGCGCCGACGCCCATTTTGATCGTTCCTGGCGCGCGCCGCTCGCCGGCGGGCTCTTGATGTTCCCGCCGTCGTGGTCGTCGGAGGACGGCCAGTACGACCTCGTCCTCCACCTCAACGGCAATACGGATCTCGTCGAGGAAAACTACGGATACGCGGGCGTGAACGCGGTCGTGGCCATCTTGAACCTCGGCGTCGGCTCGGGCGTCTACGAGGACAGGTTCGCCGATCCCGCCGGCCTCCGGCTCATCCTGTCACGCGCGCAGGACGTCATGGTGGCGCGTGGCTTGAAGAATGCCCGCCTCCGGCGCATCGGCCTCTCGGCCTGGAGCTCAGGGTACGGCGGCATCATCAAGATCCTCCAGCATGAGGAATTTTTTGATCGAATCAACGCGATCGTCCTCATCGACTCCATTCATTGCGGGTACGACCCCCACTCGAAGGCGCTCAAGGTCGATCAGATCGAGCCCACGCGCCGCTTCGCGAAGAAGGCCGTGGACGGGAAGGTCCTGCTCTCGATCGTGCACTCGGAGATCGAGACGTACGGGTATCACAACGCGCACCGCACCACCGATTTCGTGCTCGCCTCGGTGGGCGTCTCGCGGACGCCGACGAACGTCTGGCAGCCTTTGCCGAAGGTCCCGGCGATGAAACATGTCGTCCCGAACGCGTACATGAAGCCGCTCGATCCGCTCACCGAGGCGCACCGCGGCGCGCTCCACGTACGAGGGTACGGCGGCACCGGCCCCTACACGCACATGCTGCACCTCATTCAATTCTCGACGACCGCGCTGCCGGATCTCGTGGCGTTCTGGGGCAAGCCCTGAACGAGGTCCGGCCCATCCGGGCGAACCACGTCCGGGTTTGGCACGAAAAAATCGACTCAGCCGAGGACCAGCGGGACGATGTCCTCGGGTTTTTCCAGCCAGTGCGAGGGTTCGGACGGGGCGAGGTGGGCGCGCGACATCGGTCCCCATAACGCGGCGCCCGTCGCGACCCCGGCGCTGCGCCCTGCGTGCATGTCGTGCAGGCTGTCGCCCACGAAGATCGCCTCCTCGGGCCGGGCTCCGAGCTGCGCGAGGGCGAGATCGACCGGCTCTTTGTGCGGCTTCGGGTTCGTCACGTCATCGGCGCAGACGAGGACCGAAAACACATCCGAGAGCCCCGCGACGTCGAGCCCGCGCAGGGTGCTGTGCCGGTTCTTGCTCGTCACGACGGCGATCTTGACGCCCGCCTCGGCGAGCGCGCGGACGCAGGGGACCGCGCCGGGGTAGGGCCGCACGCACGCGTCGTGGTGCGCGAGGTTGTACGCTCGGTACGTCTCGATCATCGCGAGCACCGCCTCCGGGTCGTCCGCGAAGCCGGCGAGCTGCGCCTTGAGCGGCGTGCCGACGCCGCGGAGCAGCACGTCGTCCTCGCACGGAGGCAGGCCGTGGACGGCGAACGTGTGGTGATAACTGTCGAGGATGAGCCGGATGGAGTCGATCAGCGTGCCGTCGAGATCAAAGAGGACCGTCTTGTATCGCCGCATGAGTGCCGCGTCATTACCACGTTCCCGTCCGGGCGCACGCGGCGCATCGGGGCGGAAGGAACTCCGGAGATTTCGGGGAACTCACCGAGGCGCGGCGTGTCCTTGCCCCGACCGCCCACCCACCTCGAGGCCCCTTCGATGCTTTCGACTCCCCGCTACTTTTCCGCCATTCTTGTCACGGCGCTCCTCGCGACGAGCGGGCATGCGTTGGCGCAGACCGCGCCGAAGCCGCCCCTTCCCCTCAAGACCGTGCGCCTCTACGAGTCGGGGGTCGGTTACTTCGAGCGATCGGGCAGGGTCGGCCGCGACGCCGGCCTCGCGCTCCCCGTGCCGGTCTCGCACCTCGACGACGCGCTGAAGACGCTCGTCGTGCTCGGGACCGACGGAAAGACCAGCGTCGCGGGCATCGAGTTCGCGAGCAGCATCAGCGTGGAGAATGGCCGGGCGCTCGCCGGTTTGCCCGATGGATCGGGCCCCGTCACGCACGCGAGCCTGCTCCGCAGCCTGAAGGGCGGCGGCATCGAGCTCCGCACGGCGCGCGAGACCGTGAAAGGCAAGCTCGTCGACGTGCTCGATCCCGAGAACGGCGAGCCGGGCCCGTGCGTACCGATCGCCGAGGGCGAGGCCCCGAAAAAGCAGGGCGAAGGCGCGCCCGTCCCCTGCGTGCCGCGCAAAGAGACGACGTTGCTCGTGCTCACCACGGAAGCCGAGATCCGGAAGTTTTTCCTGTCCGATGTGGTCGGCGTCAAACCCACGGATCCTGCGCTCGCGGCGCGGCTCGGCGCGAGCGCGTCCGTGTCCTCGACGCAAGGCACCTTGGCGCGGCGCGATTTGCGGGTGCTCGCGGAGAGCACGTCCGACGTGACGCTCGGGTATGTCGCGGAGGCGCCGGTCTGGCGCTCGACGTACCGGATGGTGCTCAGCGACAAGGAGCAACGCGGCATTTTGCAGGGCTGGGCGCTCGTCCACAACGACACGGACGAGGAATGGAAAAAGGTCAAGGTCGAGCTCGTCAATGGCCGCCCCGATTCGTTCCTGTATCCGCTCGCCGCCCCGCGCTACACGCGCCGCGAGCTCGTCGCGCCGGCCGAGGCGCTCTCCACGGTCCCGCAGCTCGTCCTCCAGACCGCGGACGCGATGTGGAGCGAGATGATCGGCGATACCTTCGGCGCCGGCGGGCTCGGGCTCTCGGGCCTCGGCGAGGGCGGGGGCGGGCGCGGGGAGGGGATCGGGCTCGGTCGCGTCGGCACGATCGGGCACGGGAGCGGCACGGGGACGGGAAGTGATCAGGGGTCGAGCACGGTGCTCTCCGTGGGGGATCTCGCGAAGGTGGCCGAGGCGGAGGGCATGGAAGCGGGCGCGCTCTTCCGGTATTCGATGCCCCTCCCGATCGACCTCCGGGCGCACGGCTCAGCGCTCTTGCCGTTCCTGCAGCAATCGATCTCCGCGCGGCGGCTCGTGTGGTTCGGGAGCGTGTACGACGTCGGCCGGAGCGCGGCGCGCATCAAAAACGACACGAAGCAGACCTTGCCCGCGGGCCCCATTTCGTTCTTCGCGGACGGCGGCTTCGCGGGCGAGGCGCAGATCGACCGCCTGAAGCCGAGCGAGAGCCGGTTCATCGCGTTTGGCACGGACATCGACGTCGAGCTCGCGCAGAATGACTTGCTGGTCACGGAGGAGGTACAGCTCGTCGAGCTCCAGGGCGATCAGCTCGTCGAGCATTTCATCCGGCACACCCGCGTCGATTACACGGTCGAGAACCGGAGCGGCGGGGCGCGGACGGTGTTTTTGAACCTCGACCTCGTGCGCAACGCCACGGTGACCGGCGCGGACGAGCTCGATTTCGACGTCGTGTCGAACAAGCCGCTCGCGGTGTTCGCGAGCGAGCCGCGATCGAAAAAAGTACGGCGCGTCGAGGCCGACGAAGGGCTCTCCCGGCGGACGCTCGTGAGCTCGCTCCATCCGAGGGGGCTTCGGTCCATCGCGGCTGCGCCGAAATTGAGCGCCGCGCAACGCGCCTCGCTGGAGGAGGCGGCGAAGCACCTCACGGACGCGGAGGCGCGCGAGAGCCTCTTGCCGAAACGAAGGGCCGATCTCGACGAGCTCGTCCAGGATCTCGGCCGGCTGCGGGGCTACCTCGCGGCGACGCGAGCGAAGAACGACGCGGAGAAGTTCACGGCGCAGATCCTGGAGAAAGAAGCCCGCGTGAAGGAGCTCCGCACGCGGATCGCCAGCCTCGGGACCGAGGCGGAGGGGTACCGCGGGCGGGCGCGGACGGCGCTGGCGAAGCTCCATCGGTGATCATACGCCCGGTGCCTCCTCCCGGCTCGACGACGCCCACGTATGTTCGAGCCGCGCGAGGAGCAGCGGCCCGGCGATCCGCTCGAAGCCGGCCCGGAGCAGATCGTTCGCGGTCGCCGGCTCGACGATCCCGTCCGTCGCGACCGTGACGTGCGGAATGGCATTCTCCGTAAAACCACTTTCGAGGAGCGTCCCGTCGCCGAGGAGGAGCCCCACGACCACGGCCTCGATCCCGCCGTCGTCTCGTCGCGCGTAGCCCGTGACGGCGAGGGTGAACGTGCGGCCGAGGTCGTTCGCCGTGAACGGAGGCGGCAGATCGGCGGGGTTTTTCGTGCCATACCGGACCGTGCAATGGTGGGCGATCGGGCGAGGCAACGTGCAGAAGCCTCGCCGGAGGGTCTCGGCGGAGGCCGGATCGAGGACGAGCGCGAAATACCCGTCGGGGTGCATGGCTCGACCCGAGCTTAGCGGAGAACGTCACCGCGCGCCGCGCGAAGCATTGCGCAGCCTCTCCAGGAGGACGCGAGCCAGGCGGCGGAGCTTCTTCCAGAGCGATGGGGATTCCACCACGGCGGCGTCGAGCGGCGCGGGCGCCTCGGGCTCGGCCGTCTCCGCGGCCCAAGCGATGAGGCTTTCCCGCAAGGCCGCGGGTGCCGGGGCGCGCGGCGCGAGCGCTTCGAGGACGCCGTCGAGCTCCTCGGGGAACGGCTCCGACGTCTCTTCGGCCCAGGTCACGAGCTGCTCGCGCAACGCGTCCGGCGCACGCACGTCGGGGTCGGGCGCGAGCGCCGCGAGCACCGAGCGCAGGATCGGATCGGAGGCCGGCTCCGGCTCCGGTGCGGCGCTCGGCGGGGGCGCGGGCGGGACGAACGGCGCGGGCATCGGGCGCGGCGCATGTGGCTCGGTGCGCTTCTTGGCCGCCTCCCGGACGTCGTTGCGCGGGCGGACGAAGAGCGTGATGAGCTTCGCGAACCCCGTTTTCGGCGCGGGCGCCTGGGTTTGTCGCTTCCTCGCCTGCGAGCGCTTCATAACTCGCCCCCGGACAGCTTGAGTTTTTCGATCAGCCGCGAGAGCCGTGATTTCACGGTCCCGAGCGGGATGGAGAGCGCCTGCGCGATGTCATCGTAGCTGAGATCCTCCTGGTATCGGAGCAAGAGGAGCGCGCGATCGGTCTCGTTCAGGTCCTTCACCACGCCGCTCACGCGCTCGGCGCGCTGCCTTTGCTCGATGCGCGAGATGGGGTCCGTGCTCGCCGGGTCCGTGGCCTCGTCCGCGCCCGGCTCCTCGAACACCTGGCGCTCCCGCTCCCGCCTCCGACGCACGTCGATCGCCTTGCGCACCGTGATCTTGACAACCCACGCGTGCTTGTCCTCGACGGACGCGTCGTACCGGTGCGTGCGCATGGCCACGATGACCGCCATGAAAGCCTCCTGGGCCGCGTCGTCGACGTCGGGGCCGGCGTGGAGGACGCTGTGGACCCACCCGTAGATGAAATCCGCGAGCGTGCCCCCCGCCACCCTGTCGCCCCGAGCCGCCGCTTCCAGCAGCTCGACGGTGATGCGGTGTGTTGCTTGTCGCTTGATCATGAAACGTCCGGGCCTACCACGAGCGAGCGCGGCGGATGGTTCCCTCATTTCGAACGTCGCGACGTCGCGACGTCGCGACGTTCGAAATGGAGCGTCCGGGCGTACCACGCAGGAGGGGTCGGATGGTTCCAGCATTTCGAACGTCGTGACGTCGCGACGTTCGAAATGCTGCGTCCGGACGTACCACGAACGAGGGCAGCGGATGGTTCCCTCGTTTCGAACGTCGCGACGTCGCTCCCGGCCCGCCGGGCCCTTCAGCGCCGCTCGGGCAAGACGATCACGGTCCCCTCGGACGAGAGCTCGAGCCTCCGCCGCGCCGCTCCCTCCGTCATTTCGACCTCCATCTTTCCGGGCGCGACGACACGCGCCGTGGGGCGCTTCGGCGTTTTTCCGGACGGGCGCCCCACCGCGATGGGCGCGGGCCAGAGCTCTTTCCCGCGCTCGTCGTACCGCATCGCGAACACGGCCTCCTCGCGCCGCGAAAGCGGCCCTTCGGCCGTGCCCGCGCCGACGAGGACAAACGTATCCTCGGTATCGACCAGGATCCCCACGGCCGCGCCCGGATCCGGCTTCCACGGGAGCGTCAGCCCCGAGCGGCCCCACGCGCGCATGCCCCGCTCGTCGATCCGCGACGCGCGCGCCTCGCCTTCGCCCGCGGCCACGACGACATGCCCGTGCCCGGGCCAGTACAGCGCGGAGATCGCCTCGCAATGGGGGATCTCCACGACCTCGTAATCGGCGAAGATCCCGCCCTCCGAGGTCCAGGCGCGGAGTGCCGCGAGCCCGCCCGCCGCGTCGCAAAAGGCCACGCCGACCGACGCCTCCGGGCCCCGCACGACGGTCATCTCCCGCACGCCCGGCACGACCCCCGCGAGCGGCATTTCCTTCGTCCACGCCCGCGTGCCGTCCGCCGCGACGACCAGCACGAGAGGTTTGTCGGGCTGGGACGAATCCTGGATCAAGAGCGCCTGCCGATCGCCCGGGAGCGTCTCCACCTGCAACGAGAGCGGGAGCCCCACGTGCTCCCCGAAATGCGAGAGGACGGCGTCGCGATGCAGGGAGAGCCGCGGATCGTCTTCGATTCGCTTGACGTCCGAGCGCCGGGGTTCGGTCGCTGGCAGCGAATGATCGGAGGGCCCCTCGGGCGCGGGCGCGAGGTCGGGCGGCGAAGGCGCGGGATTCGCAGCCGCGGAGGTGGTCGCCGCGGGCGAAGCGTCGGTCCCTGCGTCGGCTGGCGCGGCGCTCTCGTCGCGGCGGCAGGCGGGGAGAACGACGAGCGCGGCGGTGACGAGGAGCGTACCTGACGAACGCCTTCGAATCATCACGCGGAGTGTACCGCCCGGACGAGCCGCCTCAAGGACCGTCGAAGGTCGCGACCTCGGAGACGTAGGCCTCGTCGCCGCACGTGCTCACGAGGACGAGTGAACGAGCGCGTTGCCGCGGCAGCGGGAAAAACGCCACGAGGTGCGTGCCGCCGTCCTCCCCGCGCTGGTGTTCGGGCGCGACGAGCGTGGTCTTCGTGCCGTCGAGCACGACGACCGTGGAGGCGCAGCCCTTCGCGTCCGCAGGCAAATCCGTGGTGCAGGACTCGTTCGTGCACGCGAGCGGCAGGGGCCGCGGCGGGGGCGCGTGGGCCGGATCGAGATCGATCGCCGCGTGAAGCGAGCCGTCCTGCTCCTCGATGCGGAAATCACGGCCGGGCACGAGCACGCGCGGGCGCATCCCGGGCACGTGGACGAAGAGCGGAATGTGGTCCGGGGGCACGCTCCGCGCGCCGTACGTCCCGACGAACCGGCCCGACGTGTCCACGGGGAAAACGCTCTTCGCGCCTTCGAGCGGGACCACGAGCGCGGCGTCGGTGGCTCGGGGGAGCCGGATTCGCCCCTCGACGTGGACGCGGGAGGTCCGGTCGCACCCCGCGATCACGAGCGCGCCGAGCCCGAGCACGACCCTGGATCGAACGAGGCGACGCCCCATCGGCGACGACCCTACCATGCGCGCGGGGAAGGGGGGACCCCTGGCGGCCGCCAGGCGGAAATCCGCGCCGCCACCCCGCGCCGCTCGAAAACCGCGGGTTTTTCCGCAGGTCTCGGTCCGGCACGGCGCTCGCAAAAAGGGCGGGCATGCAGGCGACGGCCCTGACCTTCCTCCTCGTCGGCCTCGACGCGTTTCCCGTGCGCGTCGAGGTGGACTCCGGCCGCGGGCCGGCGTCGTTCCAGCTCGTCGGGCTCGCCGAGGCGAGCGTGCGCGAGAGCCGCGTCCGCGTGCGCGCAGCGCTCTCGCAGATCGGCGTGGCCCTCGACGAGCACGTGATCACGGTGAACCTGGCGCCCGCCGATCTGCGCAAGAGCGGCGGCGCGTTCGACCTGGCGATCGCCATGGCGGTGCTCGGCGCGCTCGGCAAGGTGCCGGGCGAGGCGCTGCGCGGGCTCGCGTTCCTCGGCGAGCTCTCGCTGACCGGCGCGATCCGGCCCGTGCGTGGGGTCTTGCCCGCGCTGCGCGGCGCAGCGGCGCGGGGGCTCGGGCGCGCGGTGGTCCCGCGGCACAACGGGGCCGAGGCGGCGAGCGTGCCGGGCATCGACGTCCTCGTGGCCGACCACCTCGGCGACGTCGTGTCGGCCCTCGCGGGCGGAGGCGACCTCCCGTCGGCCGGGCCGCGCCCGTCGCTCGCGACAAACCACGCGGAGGCGGCCGTGGATCTCGCGGAGGTGCGGGGCCAGCACGTGGCGCGGCGCGCGCTGGAGATCGCGGCGGCGGGCGGGCACAACCTCCTGATGATGGGCCCGCCGGGCGCGGGCAAGACCATGCTGGCGCGTCGGCTGCCGACGGTCTTGCCGCCCCTCTCGTACGACGAGGCCCTCGAAGTGACGGCGATTCACTCCGTGGCCGGGCTCCTGCCCTCGGATCGAGGGCTCTCGCAGGCGAGACCCTTTCGCGCGCCCCACCACACCGTGAGCCCCGCGGGCCTCGTGGGCGGGGGCGAGCCGATCCGGCCCGGCGAGGTCTCGCTCGCGCACCACGGCTGCCTCTTCCTCGACGAGCTGCTCGAATTCAAGCGGAGCGCGCTCGAGGTGCTGCGGCAGCCGCTCGAAGATGGCCTCGTCACGATCTGCCGCGCGCAGAGCCGCGTGACGTTCCCGGCGAGGCCGCTCGTGATCGCCGCGGTGAATCCATGCCCGTGCGGGTTTTTCGGCGACGAGAAGCGCCGCTGCGCCTGTTCCTCCGAGCGCGTGCGAGCCTATCGCGCGCGGCTCTCCGGTCCGCTCCTCGATCGGCTCGATTTGCAGGTGCCGCTGCCGCCCGTGGACGTCTCGCACCTCGGGGGCAAGGAGCGCGGGGAGGCGAGCGGGGAGGTGCGGCGGCGCGTGATCACGGCGCGGGCGATCCAGGCGGCGCGGCGGGAGGCGGGCGAGACGAGCGTCCTTTCGAATGCGGATCTCGGCCCGCGCGACGTCGAGCGGGTGGCGGCGCCGGACGCGGCGGGCCGGACGATCCTCGGGCAGGCGGTGGAGCGGCTCGGCCTCTCGGCGCGGGCGTACGGCAAGGTGCTGCGCGTGGCGCGGACGATCGCGGACCTCGACGGCGGCACGCCGGTGCGGGCGAGCCACGTGGCCGAGGCGATCCAGGCGCGGCTGCTCGATCGCGACGGCGTGGCGGCGGTCGGGCGCCAGGCGATCAGGAAAAACGATTTTTCTTAGCAACTGGATTCGGCGGCGGTCGAAGTAACGGGCAAGAAAGGCGGATAGACCGATGATGACGGAGCTCTTGGAGAAGATGCGGACGGTGAAGACGGTCGTGGGTTCGATCGAGAAACAATTCGGCAAGGGGGCGATCATGTCGCTCGGGGACGAGGCGGAGACGGACGTGCGGGTCATCGGCACGGGCGCGATGGCCCTCGACGCAGCGCTCGGCATCGGCGGATATCCGCGCGGCCGGATCGTCGAGATTTACGGCCCCGAGAGCGGCGGCAAGACGACGCTCACCCTGCACGCGATGCGCGAGGCCCAGGCTGCGGGGGGCGTCGCGGCGTTCATCGACGCCGAGCACGCGTTCGACGTGAGTTATGCGCGCGCCGTCGGGGTCGACACCGAGCGCCTGCTCGTCTCGCAGCCGGATTGCGGGGAGCAGGCGCTCGAAATCGCGGAGACGCTCACGCGCAGCGGCGCGGTCGACATCGTCGTGGTCGACTCCGTGGCGGCGCTCGTGCCCAAGGCGGAGATCGAGGGCGACATGGGCGACGCGCACATGGGGCTGCAGGCGCGGCTCATGAGCCAGGCGCTCCGCAAGCTCACGGCGATCGCGCACCGGACGGGCACGACGCTCGTGTTCATCAACCAGCTCCGGCAGAAGATCGGCGTCACGTTCGGCAACCCCGAGACGACGACGGGCGGCAATGCGCTGAAGTTTTACGCGAGCATACGGCTCGACGTGCGCCGCATCGGTCCGGTGAAGGTCGGCGACGAGGCGGTGGGCTCGCGGACGCGGGTGAAGGTGGTCAAGAACAAGCTCGCGCCGCCCTTCCGCGAGGCGGAGTTCGACATTCGCTGGGGGACGGGCGTCGACGCGGCCTCGGACCTCATCGATTACGGCTGCCAGATCGGCATCGTCGAGAAGAGCGGGGCGCACCTCTCCTTCGGCGGTGAGCACCTCGGGCAGGGGCGCGAGCGCGCGCGGGAGTCGCTGCTCGGGAACGAGCGGCTCCTTGCCGCCCTGCGCGCCGCGGTGATCGCGGGCTCGGAGGCGCGCGTGGGCGCGCGGGGGGCGGCGGAGAAGGCGGCCTGACCGGACAATTCAGGAAAAACCATTCGAACGAACGACGAAGGAACGGAGGACGACATGAGCGACGGCATGAACAGGGTGGTACTTCTCGGCAACCTCGGTGCGGATCCGGAGCTCCGGTATGCGGGCAGCGGGACGGCGGTGCTTCAATTCCGGATGGCGACGAACGAGTCATTCCTCGACAGGAACCGCGAGCTCACGGAGCGGACCGAGTGGCACAGCGTGGTCGTCTTTGGCCCGCGCGCGGAGGGCCTCGCCCGTGTGCTCGCCAAGGGGTCGTGCGTGCTCGTGGAGGGGACGCTGCGGACGTCGAGTTACGAGAAGGACGGGCAGAAGCGGTACAAGACCGAGGTACACGCGCGTGACATCTGCCTCGCGGGCGGGCCCTCGCCGGCGCCCGCCCGCGAGCATGCCGGGGCGCTGCGGCGCGACGTGGACGACGACATCGCGCCGGTGGAGATGCCGCCCCCGCAGGGGGAGCCCGAGGACCCGCCGGAGCCCGCGCCGCCGGCCCGACCCCCGCGGAAACGGAACGGCGCGCTGCCGCGAAAAACGGAGATGGTCGAAGAGATGCCGTTCTGAAACGGGATGGGGGGCGACACGGCCCGGGGCGCGTGGAAAACGCGGCTCGGGCCCGCGGCTCGGCCCTTGTGGCAGCCCGTCCCCCGTGGCAAATGTCGAGCATACCATGGCACATCGACTTACCACGACGCCACTCCTTGCCCTTGTCTTCGCTGGTTTCGCTGCTGCCAGCGGTTGCGGTCGATCGTTCCCCGGCACCGGCGACAGCGGCTCGGACGGCGGCGGAGGGTTCGCCGGGCACGGCGGCGGCGGCCTTGGTGGTGTCGGTGGCGTTGGCGGCGTGGGCGGCGTCGGTGGTGTTGGCGGCGTGGGTGGCGTGGGCGGCGTGGGCGGCGTGGGCGGCGTCGGTGGTGTGGGCGGCGTCGGTGGTGTGGGCGGCGTCGGTGGTGTGGGCGGCGTCGGTGGCGTGGGCGGCGTGGGCGGCGTCGGCGGCGTCGGCGGCGCCATGGGCGTCTGCGGCGACGGCATGCTCGACGTGGGCGAGCAGTGCGACGACGGCCCGCTGAACAGCGACACCGGCGCCTGCAAGCCCACGTGCGAGAAGGCGGTTTGCGGCGACGGATTCGTGTATGCGGCGGCCGAGGCGTGCGACGACGCGAACGAGATCGACGGCGACGGCTGCAACCACGACTGCGTCGGCTCGGGCACGGTGCTCTTCACGCAGAGCCACAGCATTCCGAGCTCGACAGGCGAGGAGATCACGAGCGTCCGGCTGGACAACAAGGGCAACCTCATCGTCGGCGGGCTCGTCGGCTTCGCAGGCAATCCGGACCATTACGACGGGTTCGTGGGCAAGCTCGATCCGGCGGGCAACCCGATGTGGATTGCCCTGGTCAGCGGCGCGGCGGGCCGCGATGACGCGATTTACGGCGTGGCGGTCGAACCCTCGGGCAACATCGTCGCCGTGGGGTACGAGTCCCTCGCCGACGGGACGACGAACGCGATCGTTCGTCGATACGACACGAACGGCGGGCTTCTGTGGTCGCAGAGCTACGACGGCGGGATCAACGGATACGATTACGCGTGGGGCGTCGCGACGCTGGGCGGGGGGCACGTCTACGTCGCCGGGGCCTTGATGGCGAACGCCAGCGGGAGTGATTTCGCGGTGCAGAAGTTGTCGATCCAAGACGGCTCGATCGTGGGGCAGTATCTCGTGGACGGGCCAGGCAAGGCCACCGATGCGGCGCAAGGAATCGCGCTCGACGGCAATTTCGTCTACGCCGTCGGTTATGTGACGAATGAGGCGGACTCGACGGACGTCTTGGTGACCAAGCTGGCGGCCGGCGGCGCCAGTCTGACCGAGTCGTGGACGCGCACGTTCAATGGCGCATTGAACGGCGACGATTACGCGTTCGCCGTCGCGGTCGCCCCGGATGGGAACCTCTTCGTCGGCGGCGCCGAGACCACGAACCTCGGCCGCGACGCCTGGCTGCGCAAGTACGATTCGAACGGGGAGGTGCTCTGGACCGAGACCCACACGAGCCAGGTCCCCGCGGGCCTGGACGCGATCTACGCCGTGGCCACCGACCCGAGCGGCAACGTGATCGTGACGGGCTACGAGATGACCCCCACGCTCTCGACGGACATCTGGACCCGCAAGTACGATCCCTCCGGCAAGGAGCTCTGGACCAACGTCTACGGCGGGGCAGGGGACGGCGCCGATTATGGCGAGGGGATCACCACGAACAGCGCCTCCGAGGTCTTCGTTGTGGGCACCGAGCTCACGACGAACCAGGGCTACAACGCCTGGATACGCAAGTACGCGCCCTGAGCAGAAGGACCCACGCACCCACGATGAAAGCCGTTCTTTGCAAGGCCTTCGGGCCCCCCGCGTCGCTCGTCGTCGAGGATCTCCCGAGCCCCACGCCCGAAGCAGGCCAGGTGGTCGTCTCGGTCCACGCGGCCTCGGTCAATTTCCCAGACCTCCTCGTCATCCAGGACAAATACCAATTCAAGCCGAGCCTGCCCTTTTCGCCGGGCGGCGAGGTCTCCGGGATCGTCACGTCGGTCGGCGCCGGCGTGACGTCGCTCGCGGTCGGGGATCGGGTCGTCGCCTGGGCGCCGTACGGCTGCTTCGCCGAGGAGGTCGCGCTGGGCGAGGGGCAAGTGATCCAGGTGCCGGACGGGATCGACCACGTCACAGCCTCGACGCTGCTCGTGGCCTACGGGACCACGCACCACGCGCTCGTGGATCGGGCGTCGCTCCGGGCCGGCGAGACGCTCGTCGTCCTCGGCGCAGCCGGCGGAGTAGGCATCTCCGCCATCGAGATCGGCAAGGTGCTCGGCGCGCGGGTCATCGCCTGCGCGTCGAGCGACGACAAACTCGAGGTGTGCCGGGCACGCGGAGCCGACGAGGTCGTGAACTACAGCCGCGAGGACCTGAAAGCACGGCTCAAGGCGCTCGCGCCGAACGGCGTCGACGTCGTCTACGACCCCGTCGGCGGCGCGTTCGCCGAGCCAGCGCTGCGCGCAATGGCCTGGCGCGGTCGTTACCTGGTCATCGGGTTCGCCGCAGGCGACATCCCGAAGATCCCGCTAAACCTCACGCTGCTGAAGGGGTGCTCGATCGTCGGGGTCTTCTGGGGTTCCTTCACGATGCGCGAGCCCGAGCGTTATCGCGAGGGCCTCGCCGAGCTCTTCGGGTGGGTACGAGAAGGCCGCATCCAGCCGCACATCGAGCAAACCTATCCCCTCGAACAGGCAAGCTCCGCGCTCTCCGCGATGGCCGAGCGGCGCGTGAAGGGCAAGGTCGTGCTCGTCACGGCGCGCGAGGCCGCCGCCTCGGCACGTTAGGCGCGGAGCTGGGGCTTTGCCCCAGGCCCCAGGAGGGGGCTGTCCGCCCCCTCCACCCCGGACCAGCCAGGGGCTGGACCCAAGCTCGATGAACTGCGCGATGCGCAGTTCATCGAACAGGCCCGGTCAAGACC
>NZ_JARZHI010000123.1:0-18869 GCF_029946465.1 Polyangium sorediatum | reverse complement strand
TGGGGGCCGCGGCCGGCGCGGCGGGCTGCACGGGGCGCACGCCGGCGGCCGGGCGCACGGCCGCACGCGCAGCGGGGCCTCCGGCCGCGCGACCCATCATGCCGAATGCCGGGCCTGGCTGCGGTACGACCGGACGCACGCCGGCCGACGCGGGCCCCCTCGTGGAGGCCGGTCCGGCGGCCACGGCGGGCGCGAGGTTCGCCCCGGAGGGCGCCGACTTTCGCCCCGGCACCATCGGCACCTTCATGAGCGACGTCTTCGCGTTTTCGTCGTCGTCTTCCAGGAGATCGTGCGCCCTCGGCAGCGGCGCGCCGGGCACCGTCGCGGCCGCGAGCGCGGTGACCGCCGGCATGTTGGGCACCGTCTGCGCGGAAGCGCGCGGGGACGACGCCGGGCCCGCCTCGCGCTTCGCCATCGCCGCGCGCGCCACGGCCTGCATCGCGGGCATCTGCCGCATCACCGTGCGTGCGTCGTCCTCGTCGTCGTCCTCCGGCTGATCGTCGGCGAGCGCGGGCAGATCCTTCACCGTCGAATCCGGGTGCCACGACTCGAGCGCTTGCCGGAGCGCGGTGATCGTCGAGGCGCGGCGGCTCGCATCGCGCTCGAACGCGGCATCGAGGATGTGCTGCAGATCATCGTCGCCGACGTCGAACGACGAGAGCGGCGCGGGGGACGTCGAGACGATCTTCTGCCGGATGCCGTCCTCGTCGCTCGCCTGGAAGGGGCTCGCGCCCGTGAGGAGCGTGTAGAGCGTCGCGGCGGCGGCCCACGTGTCGTCGGCGAGCGCCTTCGTCCCTTTGAGGACCCGCTCCGGCGAGTGGAAGTCGGCTCGGTTCGGCGCGGAGGGACCTGCGACGAGCATCCCGAGCGAGGTGCGCGACACGGCCGCCGTCTTGACGGCCGCGGGCGACACGCCGCCGTGCGCCTGCCCGCGCGAATGCAGCGCCTCGAGCTTCTTCGTGAGCCGGATGGTCCAGCCGACGGCGTCGAGCTCGTTCAACGGGCCGTCACGTGCAATCCGATCCGCAAGCGTTTCCACCGGAGTCCTCAGCCTAGTTGCCGGAGCGACCCGTCGTCTACGACGACGCTCGTTCGCTCGTGGGAAAATCTGCTACGGTCGCCGCGTCATGGGCCTGCGTGGTCGCTTGCCTCGGTCGACATGGCCCACGTGGCTTCTTTCGCTTGCCCTGCTCGGGTGCCAGCGCGAGCTCGACATGGCCAAGCATTACGACGATCGCAACGCGGCCACAACGATCCGCTACATCGGCGTTCGCGAGGCGACCCGGCAGTACCCCGACTACGGCGTCATCCAAAGCACGATTCTCGCGGAAGGCGGCGGCGCGAAGAAGGAAGGGCGTGCCCCGTGAGCCGCGTGCTCGCGCGCACCCCCTTCCTGGCTGCGTCTGTTGCACTCGTGAGCGGTCTCCTCGGCTGCGCCTCGCCGCAGAAGCTCGCGGCGGAGTTCGTCGCCGCGGCGACGCCGGGGCACCTCCGGCCCGTCGTGGCGTGCTGGGAGCAGGAGTACGAGGCGTCCGGCTTCCAGGGCGAGTACATGGCCACGATCGACCTCGAAATCTCGGGCTCGGAGGTCATCGAGAGCGCGCGCGTCACCGCGCTCGATCCGACGGGCGAGAGCCGAAGCGAGCGAGACACCGGCCCGTTCCGCGCGTGCCTGGAGAAGGCCTTCGTCGGGATCGAGCTGCCGAGCCAGGCGGACGCCGACGGGCCCGGCTACAGCTCCGTCGTCGGGGTCTCGGTGCGCAACTACAAGTTCGCGTTCCTCGGCGATCAGGACGAGCGTCGCAAGCGCGCCGGAGGCCGGCAAGCGCACGTGCTCATCGGGCCGCGCGCCGATCGGTGCCAGGGCCTCTACGTCTACCATCCGCCGCGCGACACCTCCGCGCTCTTCACGGAGATCGCGCTCGGCAAGACGAGGGCGGAGAGCGCGCGGGGCAAGGATCGGGATCAGCACGCGCGCGAGCTGCAGAAGACCTACGATCTCCAGCTCGAGCTCGCCGCGCGGCTCCGGTCCGATCTCGCCGACACCTCCCTCCCGCCGGTGAACCGCAAGCGGCTCACCGAGGCGCTCGATACAGCGCGAACGGAGGCGCGAGCGACCGGGGCGGCCATCGGCTGCAAGCCTTTCGAAGACCGACGGTAGCCCTCGGAAAATACTAGCGTCCGCCCGCCTCCGGCCGCATCACGTGGGGGAGGGTACTCATGACGGTGACGAGGGCAGATCTCGAGCGTTGCCTCGACCTCGTGAAGGGCTCGGTCGTCGAGCCACGCGTGGGCCTGTTCGGCCCCACGAGCCGGACCTGGCACATCGCGCGCGAAGGTGTCGTCTTCCTCGCCGGCGGCGCGGCCGCGCTCCAGCAGCTCGCGCATCCCTTCGTCGCGCACGGCGTCGCCGAGCATTCGGTCACGCGCGAGGACACCTTCGGCCGCTTCCTGCGCACCTTCGAGAACGTCTACGCGATGATCTTCGGCCCGCTCGATCGCGCCCTCCGCTCGGCGCGGGCCGTCCACGCGATCCACGAGCGCGTGACCGGCGTGATGCCCTTACCGGCCGGATCGTGGTCCGCGGGCGCGCGTTACCAGGCGAACAACAAGGGCGCGCTGCGCTGGGTCTTCACGACCTTGATCATCAACGCGGTGCGCGCCTACGAGCTCGTCATCGATCCGCTCGAAGAGCACGAGAAGGACGAGTATTACGCCGAGTCGCGGCGCTTCGCGCTCCTCTTCGGGCTCGAAGAGGGCGACCTGCCGCCGTCCTTCGCCGCGTTCGAGCGCTCCTTCGACGACACGGTCCGCTCGGGCGCGATCGTCGTCACACCGCCCGCGCGCGAGCTCGCGGATTACCTCCTCGCGCCGCCGCACCCCGCGCTCGGCCTCGCCTGGCGCTGGTACACCCTGGTGACGGCGTCGCTCCTGCCCGAGCCGCTGCGGGAAGGGTTTGGCTTCTCGTTCGGGCCTCGCGAGCAGGCGCGCGTCGACACCTCGATCCTCGCGATTCGCCGCGCCTATCCCCGCATCCCCGCCCGGCTCCGCCACGTCCCCGCCTACACCGCGGCCGAGCGTCGCCTCGCGTCCGGCGACGCCTACGTCCGCGAGCCCGACACCGGCCGCCCCTTCCTGCTCAAGCTCCTGCTGCGCATGAGCCGCGCCGCCGTGCTTTAGTCCCGAGGGGGACGCAGCTCTACCCCCGCGCCGGCCGCCGCCGCTCCTTGAACCACGCGCGCACCTTGCGCATGCGCGAGAGCTGCTTCCACGG
Source organism: Polyangium sorediatum (assembly GCF_029946465.1). Classification (NCBI taxonomy): domain Bacteria; kingdom Pseudomonadati; phylum Myxococcota; order Polyangiales; family Polyangiaceae; genus Polyangium; species Polyangium sorediatum. The sequence goes on along the minus strand of NZ_JARZHI010000123.1, from coordinate 15,595 downwards.
CGCCCGCATCTTGCACGTCGACGCCTCGTCCGTGCCTTCCTTCGCGCCCCAGCGCACCTCGGGGCAGTCGTTCGGGTTGTATCCAACCTCCAGCGACTCGGCCCGCGAAACCACGTCCGCGAGCGAAAGCGAAAACGACGCCCCGTCACTCCGCACGTACGAAAAACGCCGCGCTTCGAGCTCGCGCGTGAGCGTCGCGTCGAGCTCCGCGCGCACCTCTGCCGCTGTCTTCCCCGACGGCATCGCGTATCGCTCCGGCCTCCGCTCGACGCGCGCCGGCAGCGCGCGGGCCACGTCGATCGCCACGAGCAAGCGCAGATCGCGCGACGGCGTGGAGAAATCCTCCCACGGGCCCACCGTCTGGAAGATGCTCGCCTCGTCGGGCATCTCCACCGATTTGCCGCCGTCTTGCCGGTATTTTCGCCCGTTCTCCACGGACACGACGCGCCCCTTCACCTGCTCTTCCAGCGCGTCGATCGTCTCGATCAGCGCGCGTGTCGGATCGAGCGGCAGCGGCGAGAGCACGTCGTCGACCCGATCGTAAAACCCCTCCACGCCGTGCTCGTACTGCTCCATCGCGTGATCGCCGTGATCCGGGTGCGCGGCGATCTCCTGGTTCGAGAGCGCGCGCAGCGCCCCGCGCTCCACCACGAGCGGACGGAACCGCTTGAAGCCTGGGCCGCCGAGCGAAGGATCGAGCGCGAAGAGAAAGTTCCCCCGCCAGTACCGACGCCGCGCCACCGTCCCATCCGGCTGCCCGTCCACCGCGAGCAGCATCCCCGCCCGCTCGCTCGTCTGGGGCACGCGTTTCACCACGACGAGCACGTGCCCGTACGGATCCGCGTAGATCGTCCCCGGCCGGAGGGATCCTTCGTCGAGACGAACGGGATAAAAATCGGTCTCGTCGTCGTCGCCTGCGGTTCGACCCGTCCCCGAGTGCACCGTGTCCGCCAGCGTCGTGCGCACGAACTCCGCGAAGCCCGCCATCGGATCCGTGCGCGCGTGCCGCGGCCATTCGAGGCTCGTCCGCGGCCGCTTGCAGAACGGCGCGCGCCCCCCGCCGCCGCGCGTGCACGACGAGTACGCGAACGGAAGCCCCATTTTGAACGCAAAATAAGCCCTGAGCGCGTAGGGCAGATCCGCGCAGTCCGGATCGAGCACCGGCGCGTCGGGCCCGGCATCGTCCTCGCCGCGGCCGAGGTGGTCGTGCAGCAAATTCCGCTTCGGATCCCGGAGCGCCTCGTGCAGCGCCGGGAACGTGAGCGGCTCGCCGAGCGGCGCATCGAAGAGCGCCTCGATCCACGCCGCGTACAGGTTCTCCGTCGCCTTCCCCCATGCCCCGGAGATCGGCCACATCCCGCGCGCGGCCCGCGGCGGCTCCTCCGCGTCGTCGATCGTCACGTCCTTGCACGCGCGCGCCGCCTGCGCCTCGGCGAGCACCACGCGCAGCGTCCCCGCCGCGGGCGCGGGCACGGTCGTGCTCCAGAAGTACGGCCCTGCGCCGCGCCGCTCGTCCGCGCGGACGACCGTTTTTCCGCTCCCGTCCTGAACGACGAGCGCACCTTCGCTTGCTTCATCGGCGACCGCGAGGATCCGCAGCGGCTGCCCGGGGCGTGGCTTGCGCGGCGAGACGAAGATCGCGAACGCGGGCGCGTCCGTGCACGAATCGATCACCGGAGGCGGATCGTTCGTCGGGACGAACGCCGCGGCCGAGGCCACGGGCAGCGCCGTCCCGGCGAGCCCGCGGGCTGCTGTGAGGGGCGAGGCGCGCCCACCGGGCTCGCCACAACCGGCGAGCGCCGCGAGCAGGAAGAAGGCCCAAGGCCGCAGCATGGCCGACACTTACCGCGGCGGAAAGCCAGGGAGCAATAACCTAGAGCATCGTTCGGGCGAACGATGCTCTAGGGGAGATCGCGAAGCGAGCTCCCTCGGGGGGTGAATCGGCCGGGCTTCGCCTGGCCGAGAGGGGGACGCGAGGCGTCCCCCTCGGGACTAGAAGCTGTATTTCGCGCGGGTGAACACCGTCGACCCGCCCGTCTCCGGGGAGCCGAACTTCGTGTAGGGCTTGCCGAGCTGGAGCAGGGCCCCGGCCGCGAGCTCCAGCCCATTGCCGAAGTTGTAATCGAGCTCCGGGAAGATCACCATCGAGAACCCCTCGGCGCTGAGCGGCGAGATCTTCCTCTGCACGCGTTTCCCTTGCTCGTCGTCCCACGTGTCCTCCACGAGCGGCGTCGCGTCGAGGATCGTGAACAGCCGGAACATGCCCGCCTGGTTCGCGAACTTGAAGTCGGCGCCCAGCACCACGTAATCGCCGAGCCGCGGCCGCAGGATCTCTCGCGAGCATGTCTGGCCGTTCTTCGAGAGCGCGCACGCGAGCACGTTCGACCCCTCGATCACGCCGCTCTGCCGGACCGTATACCCTTCCTTGATCCAGTCGCCCGCGCCGTACTCGTCCACGAGCCCGTGCACCCACATCGCGTTCACGTACACGTGCTCACCGAACGTGTAATCGAGGCCGAGCACCCATTTCAAGAACGGCGTGTTGTCCACGACGAGCGGCTCCCGCCCGCCGGGGCCGCCGGGCTGCCCATCGCCGTCGTAATCGTATTCGCCGGCGGCCTGCGGGATCCCCAGCGCGAGCGCGTCGTTCGTCAGCCGGATCGACTGGCTCTGCGGCACCACGAGCGCGCCTTCGAAGCGATATCCGAGCCCGTTGATCTCCTCCGAGATCCACGAGAACGGGTTCACCTCGCCCGTCACGTTCAGCCCGTAGACGTGCATCCGCGGATACTCGAGCGTCACGTCCGTGAGCAAGAGCCCTTCGACGCAATCGTTCGTATCACTCGGGTTGCAGCGCCGACCGAGCGCCTGGCGGGTGTGGTTGCTCCGTGGCTGCGGGAAATCCGTGCGGCCGTTGTAATACGAGAGCGCGACGTCGTGCTCCTTGATCGTGCCCGCGATCCGGTAGGCGACCTGCATGTTGTCGAACGTCGGCTCGGGCAGCACGGGCGTCACGTTGCCGATGATCGTCGGATGGCCGAAGAGCGTCTGTGCCGCGGCCTGCTCGGCGACCACGCGCTGCCGCAGCGAATCCGAGACGAACGGCAATCGGTCGAGCTGCGCCACCGCGAGCGAGCCCGAGAGCGGCAGCATCGCGGGCTTGAAGAGCGGCACGAGCACGCCGGAGATCGACCAGTCCTCGTTGATCCAGTAATCGGCCTTCACCATGAAATTGGCGACCTGCCGGCCGAAGAGCAGCGGATCCCGCAGATCGTCGGGGTTCAAGTTGTTCGTCGGGTTGAACTGATCCCCGACGCCCCAGGAGACCACCTGCTGGCCGATGCGCAGATCGAGCCCCTTCACGAAGATCCCCTCGGCCTCCATGTAGATCGAGCGCGCTTCGAGGCGGTACGGCTCGGCCTTCTCGACCCGCGAGAGGTCGCCGATGGCCGTCATTCGCTCGGGAACCCCGCTCCACACGAAATCGACCGCCGCGACGCCGTGGAACCGCCCGTAATTCGCTTCGAGCTTCAGGCCGAGCGTATTCCAGTTGCGCTCGACGCCCGCCGGCAGCTCCTGCCGCGAATACCATTCGCCCACGCCCACGGGCTGCATGCGGAAGCGCAGATCGCTCTGGATGCGGCCGCTCCAGTCGAGCTCGAGCTCATCGTCGGCGTGGGCGCTCGTCGCTGTGCCGAGCAGGAGGGCGAGGGCGCAGACGGTCGCGCTGCCCCGACGAACATGGCGGTACATGCTTCTTTTGACCTCGGGTCCTGAAAAACGTCGCGCCGCCCGTCCCGTCGAGCGGGAGGGGCGGCGCGCGTATCTACATCTATCTCGGGGGAGGCGAAATCTACTTTTCGAGGCTGCGCTTCGAGAAGAGGTCGTCGCTCATCTCCTCGTTCACCTTCCACGCCTTGCGCACCATCTTCGTCCAGTGGCCGCCCTTCGTGTGGTCGACCATCTTGAGCTCCTGCGGGCTGCAGACATTACCCTGACAGTCGTAGGTCGTGCGCGTCTCGGTCTTCACGTGCTTGCCGGCCGTGTTGAAGTACTTGATCTCCGACGGCAGGTTCTTGTCCTTCACGATCTTGAACTCGATCTTGCCGTTGGGGACCGTCTGGCCCGCCTTCGCCGTCGCCACGAGCGTCTGCTCCGCGCCCGCGTCCGCGGCGAGCTGCGCGTCGTAGAAGGCCGCGTACGCCTGCGTCGCGAGGTCGTCCTGGCTGAAGGCGAGCCCCATGAAGCCTTGATCGGTCACGTGGCTGGCGATCCGCCGGATCTTCCCGAACGCCGGGAGATACACGTACATCTGCGTGGGCGAGAGGATGAGGACCTTGGTCCCCTTCATGTCGGCGGGCGCGGTGAACTCGGTCAGGCGCTTCTCGCCCTTGATGTAGACCTTGAGCCCCATCTTCTTCTCGTCTTTGCCGGGCTCTTTGTTGACGACCTCGTACTCGTAGTACTGGGTCTTCGCGCGGTTCATCGCCTCTTCCATCGCCTTCAGGGCCTTGTCGCCCGGGGCGTCGGCGCCCGCATGCCCGGCCCAGAGCAGGGCCGCGAGGAGGGGAGCAGAGGCGGAAAGCCAACCACGGAAAGCTGTACTCATCTCGAACCTCGTTCGTTCAGGGAAGGGCTCGTGCTCGTGTCGAGAACGGCGTCCGACGCATCGGACGCAGGTGCGGCGCTCGGTATTCTAGTCCCGTCGCCGTAGTAGCGCGTTTTGCGGGCGAAGAGCGGGATCACCAGCATCGTGGCCAGGGCGGCCGCCACCATGGCTGCCGCGGTCAGGCCCCCGACGTTCTTCAGGGGCCGCGCCTCGCCGAGCGTGAGCACGAAAAAGCCGGCCGCCACCATCCACGCGCTCATCCAGATCGCCGGCCCGGCCCGCCGCGCGGCCGTCGTGGCCGCCTCCGCGAGCGAGGACTTCTCCGAGGCGTTCCAGGCGACCATCAAGTGTACCGCATAGTCCACGCCCGCCCCGATGATCAAGCTCGGAAGCATCGACGTCCCGATGTCGAGGGGGACGCCGAGCACCCCCATGCCGCCATAAATGACCGCCATCGTCAGCATGATGGGAAGCACGCCGAGCAGGCCGCTCCAGAACGACCGGAAGAGCCCGACCATCAGCAGCAGCACGAAGCCGAGCGCGAAGAACAGGCTCTTCCAATGGTTTGACGCGACGCTCCGTGACAGGCCTGCGTGCATCACGGGCAGGCCCGTCACCGCGACCGCGAGCTTTTGCTCGCCCGACGCGGACGGCTCGGCCCCCGCCGCCGGCGGGAGCGCGAGGGCCGGTACGTCGAGATCCATCCACGCCGCCGCGATCGCCGCGTAAAACCGTTCTCCCTTCGCGCCCGCCGGCGCCGCGATCTTCGCTTCGACGGCGAGCTGCTTCGCCCGGGCCATCGCCTCGCTCCGCCGCCAGATCTCCTCCAGCGGACGATCGACCGTGTCCGCGAGATCCGTGACGAGCGTGTCCCCCACGGGTTTGTCGAGGGCGACCGCGATCACCTCCGCGAGCTTCGTCTCGTCGGGCCGAGCTCCGAGCGCCGTCAGCGCGCGCGCCACCTTGTCGATCGTCGTGGCCCCTTCGAGCTCCACGCTGCACTCCTCCGAGCCGAGGAACCGCGTGAGCGCGGCGCGCGTGGCCTCCGACGCGTCGGCCTTCGCCGGCGTCGCGAGGCGCGCCTCGAGATCCGCCTGCTCGGGCATGGGGGCGCCAAAGGCCTTCCCGACCGCGCGCATGCGGGCGGCGGCGAGGGAGCGCACGCGCGCCGCGACCTCGTCCTTCCGGGCCCCCTTCGCCTCGGCCACCGTGTACGTCGTCGTGATGGCCTTGCCCGCGACCTCGCGAATCGTTTCGAGGACCGGCTCGGTCTCGGACGCGACGCTCGTGTCGAGCTTGACCTGCAGGAGCGCCTTTTTCCGGTCGTCCGTGACGAGCTGCGTGACCGCCTTTTTGCCTTCGAGGAAGCCGTAGAGCAGCTTCACCTTGGCCGCGGTGTCCGGGATGCGCCGATCACCTTCCATCGCCTCGTTGATCTGCGCCACCACCGCGCCCACGTGGTTCACCGAGCTCACGTGCGGCAGGACCACGAGGCGGTCGGCGAGGGCCTGGATCTCGCGGAGGACGACCGGATCGGTCATGTCGCCCTCGACCTGGATCTGCACGAAGAGCGAGCCGCCGAAGCCGTCGCGCAGGAAGGCCTCGGCCTGGTCGGGCGGGCTATTCTTCGAGAAAAACGCCGCGTTATCCATGCGGCTCTCGATCTTGCCGACGAAGAGCGCGCTCCCGAGCGCGAGCGCGCCGACGGCCGCGCCGACGAGGGCACGCCGCCGCTGCGGCAGCGTGCAAAGCCACGCGTGCAGGCGGGCCACGCCGCCCTTCGCCGCCGGCCTCCCTTTGAGCTTCACGAGGTAAGCCACGGCCGGCACGAACGTGAGCGAGAGCGCGAGCGTGATGAGGATTCCGACGGCCGCGAACACCCCGAAGGTCCGGAGCGGCGCGATATCCATCAGCAGGAACGACAGGAGGCCGGCCACGGTCATGAGGCCGCTCGCGAGGACGGGCGGGCCCATCTCGCAGAGCGTCCGCACGAGGGCCGTCTCGCGGTCGTGCTCGTGCGCGAGGGCATAATAACGGCTCAGGATGTGGACGGCATAGGCGCTGCCCAGGGCGAACAGAATGACGGGGAGCGAGCCGAGGATGACGTCGACGGGGACGCCGAGCGCGCCCATGAGCCCGAGCGACATCACGATGGCGAGCGCCGTCGAGAGGAGCGCGAGCCCGGCCCCGATGACGTCGCGGAACGAGAGCACCGTGATCAGCACGATGACGAGCACCGCCCAGGGCGCGAGCCGCCGCATGTCGTCCTGCGTGACGCCGTAGATGTACGTCGAGATGAACGGCGCGCCGCCCCAGAACTTCGCCTCGCGCGGAAATGCCTCCTCCACCGCCGCGCGGACCTTTTGCGCGAGCACCTTCTGATCCGCCCCGTGGGCGGCGAAGCAATAAAGGAGCGCGGACTTTCCGTCCGCCGAGATCAGGTTTCCGACCACGTGATCCAGCGAAAGCACCTTCTCGCGCAGCGCCGCCCGCTCCTCGGGCGTCTCGGGGATCTTGCCGACGAGGTAATCGTTCGTGATGCCGCCCTTCTGCGGATCCGCCACGAAATCGTCCATGTTCGTCAGCGTCATCGCGTAGCCGACGCCGTCCGTCTCGTTCAGACGTTTCGTCAGGTCCCGAAGGCGCGTGAGGAATTCGGGCGCGAGCGCGTCGTCCGTGCTGATTCCGACGAGCGCGATGTCGAGGCTGCCGAATCGCTTGCTCACGTCGTAGAAGACGCCCACCTCCGGGTTTTCACGCGGCAGGAACGAAAGCACGTCGTCGTCGCGATCGACCCGAGACGCAAAAAACAAGCTCGCCAGCGAGAGCAAGAGGACCACGAGGACGATGGCCCACGCCGTCGTTCGACGAACGATGAATTGTGCGAAAGCTTGCATGCAGAGGAGTTCCTGACTTCGGGACGGCCGCGGAGCAAACCGAAGCCAAAGGGCGATGTCAAGCGCGCAGACGCCCAGGACGTGCCCATCGAAGGCGCGCCGCGTGGTGGATGCAATGCGGTGTTCTCGCGCTGCTATCGCAATGCAAGTGTCAGCGGGATGCCGGTGCGGCCGAGGGCGCCTGGGGCGCAGACGGCGCAGGCGAGCGCCGCGCGAACAAACCGATGACCGCCAGCACGCCCACGAGCGCGAGGACGCCGATCGCGAGGATCACGAAGCCGATCCAGCGTCGTTCGGGCGCCGCCGGTGGCGCGGGCGGATAGGGCATGGCGGCCTGATTCTGACCGGTCATGGCCTGCCAGTTCGGCTGCGGCGGCGCCTGCGGATTCGGCCCGCCCCACGCCGCCCTTTGCGCCTCGGGCAAACCCTGGAGCGGCATCGTTCCTTGCGGGCTCGCCATACCGAGCGGCGCGGCTTGCGGCGGCGCTCCCACCGGCGGTCCGCCGGACCAGCCGCTCGGCATGGCGCTCCGTGGGACGTTTATCTGCGGCTCGGGCTGCGAAGGCGGTACGCCCTGCGGATACGAGGGCGGCGGCCCCGGCATCTCCTTCATTGGAGGCGGCGCGCCTGGCATCGGGTTTCCCGTGAACGCCGCGAGCGGGATCGTCTTCGCCACCTTGTGGCTCGCCGGCGACGACGTCGAGGGCGGCGGCCCGGTCATCCCCGGCCGATACACCATCGTGACCGCGAGCCCGCCCTCGTCGCCGTCGTCCGAAGACGCCTGCGCGCCACCACTCCGCATTCTCTCGACGATCGGTTCGAGCCGCGCGACGATCTCGGCCGCCGACGCGATGCGCGCCCGCTTGTCGCGCACGATGCACCCGGCGACGATCTCGTCGATCGCCGGATCGATGCTGGGCACGACCTCACGGAGCCGCGGGATCGGGGCCGTGAGCACCGCGTGGATCAGATCCGGGCCGCGGCCCGCGAACGGCCGCTGACCCGCGAAGAGCTCGAACATGAGCACGCCGTACGACCAGATGTCCGTGCGCGGGTCGAGATCGGGCGCGCCGGCGATCTGCTCGGGGCTCATGTAGGCGGGCGATCCGAGCAGGCCCCCGGGCACGGTGAGCATCTCCTCGGCGCCCATCGGCTTGCAGAGGCCGAAATCGAGCACCTTCACGAGCTCGTCCGGGGCGCCCGCCTCGTGGTGCAGGAAGACGTTCGCGGGCTTGAGATCCCGATGGATGATCCCCTGCGCGTGCGCGGCGGTGAGCGCGCGGCCGACGTCCCGCGCGATGGGCAAGGCGCGCGCGACATCCATGCTGCCGTCGCGCTTCACGCAGCCATAGAGCGTGTCGCCCGAAAGAAGCTGCATGACGAGGAAGGGATCTTCGTCCGCGGTCTCGCCGACGTCGTAGACCTCGACCACGTTCCGGTGCGCGATCTGCCCGGCCGCGCGGGCCTCGCGCAGGAGGCGGCGCCGCAGGTTGTCCGTCGCGTTCACGATGAGCTTCACCGCGACGCGGCGGGAGGTCATCTCGTGCACGGCCTCCCAGACGACGCCCATCGCGCCCTGGCCGAGCCTACGAGCGAGGCGGTACTTGCCGCCGACCAGGTCACCGGCCTTCATGCGTGGATGGCATCGTACCACCCCGGCGACGTCCTCCGGGAAGAATCGTTCTAGAGTAGGCGCCCATGCCGTCACTGATCTCTCGCGCGGGCCAAGGCGCCCTCCTCGTGTCGTTCGTCCTCGTCGCGGGCTGCCGCGACGAGCCGTCTCCCACGCCGGAGGGCCGTGCATCGCAGGTGCCCGCGAACGAAAAGCCCGCGCCTACGTCCCTCGCGTCGGCGAGCCCCAAGGCCACGCCGGCCCCGAAGCCCACGCCCGCGCCCACGCCCCGCGCGAGCGCCGCGCCCGCGTCCGCGCCGAGCGCCTCCGCGTCCGCGGCTGTCGAGCCCCCGGCCCTGCCACCCGACCCGCCGTTCGACTGCGACATCGTCCTCACGCCCGAGGAGATCAAGGCCGCGTGTGGCGTCGAGGTCGAGGCCGACGCGAAGCAGCCGACCGAGGACATCGGCGCCGAGCCCACCTGCAGCCGTCGTTGGAACAGCAAGGATGCGGGCACGTTGAGCTTGCTCGTCGTGCGTCACGCGAGTGACGCCGAGGCCAAGGACCGCTTCAAGGACATCGAGGGCGAGGTGAGCGGGATCGAGGCGATTTCAGGCCTCGGCGACGTCGCGCGCCGCTACGTGGAGAAGGGCGCGGGCGGGCACCCGATCTTCAACGTCGAGGTCGTGAAGGGCCGCTTCGACGTCCAGATCTTCAACCCCAAGATCACGCTCGGCGACACGACCGTCGGCCCGGTGTGTGATCACGCGGGGCTCGAAAAGCTGCTCGCCAAAGCGGTGACGCGCCTGCCTTGATCACGCTCAGCCGGGGGGGCTCTGGATCGGCCGGACGGTCCCGTCCGCGCCGATGCGGATCGCCTTGATGCCGCTCACCGCGTGGAGGAGCAAGATGGCCGCGTCTCCACGCGGAAAGAGCCGCATCGCGTGCAGCCGCCCCGCGCCGTTCACGTCTTGGCTCGCCTCGTCGTAGACCACCACGTCGGGCGCGGTCGTGATCGACGCGGGCGTCGCGATCCGCGCGCGCACGCCTGCGTCCGGCGTCCGCCAGACGACGAGCAGCCGGTCGCCGAAGGACGCCGCGAGCACGGGGCTCTCGCCGTTCGACGGCGGCGCCGGGCGCGACATCGGATCGCGACCCCGGAAGAGCTCCTCGAGCGCCAGGACGATCGGCTTGCAACTGTCCTTGTTGCACCACGCGCGCCGCACCTCGTGGGTCGCGGACGCGCCGTCGCCCCGGCGGAGCACGAGCGTCGCCTGCGCCGCCTCGTCGTCACACGTGACGATCTCGGAGACCACGACCGTGCCTGCGGGCCGCGGCAGCTCGTCGGCGCGCACGAGCGGAGAGCCGCCGCGATCCTGGCGGCGCGTCATCCACATCGAAGCGCCGTCCCGCGCGAGGAGCACGAGGCTCTTCGGCGCGCGGCACGCGGCGAGGTGCACGGCGTCGTGCGGGAGCGCCCCGGCGTCCTCGATCGGACCCGTCGGACCTTTGACGGCGCCGAGCCGCCGCAACAAGAGGTGCGGTTTGCCCGCGCGCGGCTCGATCCACGCGAGCGCGTCGCCGAGCACGAACACGCTGGAGAAGCGCACCCGCGGCGGCGGATCGATGCGCACGCGATCGAGCCGCCGCGTGCCTTCGCTCCGATCGAGCCAGAGCGCGAGCTCCTCGCCGCGCTTGCCGAGTTCCATCTCGACGACCCCCACGACCTCCTTCGCCGTCGAGAACCCGCCGACCACGTGGTACGGCTCGCCGAACACCTGCCCCGTGTCCGCCCGGTAAAACGTCGATCGCGCCGAGCTTCGATCGGCGATCAGTCCGGGCCCCTCGTCGTCGGCCGCGGGCCAGAGGTGTGGCCGCGGCAGGCGGGCGCGCGGCGCGAGCGGCACACACGACGCGGCGTCGAGGCCCGCGGGGAACAGGCACGTCGCATGCGGACCGCCCCGATCGCCGCGGAACACGAGCCGCAAGGTTCGTCCCGGGACGAGGTCTGCGGCGTGATCGCCGAACCCGATCCGCTCGGCGAGGTTCGGCGCGTCGAGGTCGGCCGGCGACGCGGGCGCAGGCGGCAGCGGCACCTCGCTCGGCCCGCCGTCCGGATCGACCAGACTCCAGAGCGACGGGAGCGGGAGATCCGTGCGGGTATACATGTCCCGCGCCTTTTCGATCACGCGCGCCGCGAGATCGGGCGGCGGTGCGAAGGCCGCGCGACCCCTGCGCCGCTCGGCGTCCGCGAGCGCCTCGGCGTGCGCGGCGCATCGACCGGGCCATCCTGGGCCCGTCGTGGAGAGGCGCTCCGGATCGGGCAGCGAAACGGCCGTGAGCAGGATCCTCCGCAGCCGCTCGTCCGGCGTCTCGCGCGCGGCGGGCGGCTCGCCGAAGAGGCAACGGAAGAGCGCCGCGCCCGCGCGTTTCGCGTCGCGCGCCGCCGTGAGGCGCGGCAACCCGAACCAGACGCCCGCCGCGGCGAGCGCGAGCCCGAGCGCGCCGAGCGCGCCGATCACGAGCCTCCGCCGCCGGTTCGCGCCGCCCTCGGGTTTCGCTTCGGCTTGCGCTGGGGTGGCTTCGCCCTCGGGTTTGTCTTCGCTCACGGCCAATCGCTCGTCTGCGAGAGGATATACGATCTCCTGGGGTACGAGGTGAGCGCCTCGTCGCCCTGATTGACGCCCGCCCTTTTTTGGCAGTAATGGGAGTAAGGTTCGCCCCCCAAAATTCAGCACCGAGAGGTCGACCATGACCGACCCCTGCATGGATCCGTACGAGGCCATCGCCTATGGCCGCTTCACCGCGGCGCAGATCAACACGCTTTTGCTCGGGCTCGATCTCGAGCTCGACGGGACTCTCCGGCTCATGGCCAGCCGCGTGGCCACGGCCAGCGAGTCGCTCGAAGCGGCCTTGCTCCGCGCGGGTGTCCCCGAGCTCTTCCTGCATCGCGCAGCCGAAGGCGCGCCCGACGCGGTCCAGGCCGCGCGCGAGACGCTGCGGAGCCTGGTCCACGATGCCGAAGCTTGCCGCGACGGCTTCATGATCACGTCGCGCCTCTTGCAGGGAGAATCGCTCAGCACGGCCGTGCGCCGCACGCCGACGAAGCTCATCACGCGGCTCGAGCATGCGCGTGAGGCGATCGAGAAGATGAAGGACGTGCTGCCCGAGCACGTGTCCTGGTCGGCGCGCGTGGAGCAAGCGCGGGCTGCGCTCGCGGCGTTCGACGACGAGGTGCACGCGGGCCGGTCGGAGCGGCGCTCGATGACGGCGGACGTCGCCACGGCGTGGAACACGTGGCAACGGGCGTACGCGTCGGCCAAGCACGTGGTGCTCGGGGTGCTGGCGGGCGTCGACAAGGTCCCGCTGATCCGGGAGGTATTCGACGACCTCGCGGACGAGAGCCCCTCGCGGCTCAGCCAGCTCCCGCAGGTGCCGGCCACGTATTGACCGGCGCGGAGGCGGGTCCCCCGGCGAGGACCGAGAGCGCCGAATCGTTCGGCGCTCCAGGTCCACTCCGGCCACCGCGCCAGCCACGCCTTGACACGCCGACTGCAGCGCTCGTAGCCTTTGCGCCGCAATGAAACATACGGGTATGCGTCGCACGTCCGTGGTCGTCACCCTCGGGCTTATGACCATCCTGTTCGGATGTTCGAACGATCCTCCACCGAGCGGTGGTCCTGGCGGCGCGGGGGGAATGGGCGGTGTCGGTGGCGCCGGGGGAATGGGCGGCATCGGCGGCGCCGGGGGAGCTGGCGGCGTCGGCGGCGCGTGCACGCCGGTGGACGACGGCAATCCTTGCACCATCGACACGTGCGAGGAGGGGTCGGCGGTCCACGACCCCGCGCCGGCCGGCACCCCGTGCGCGGGTTCTGGCTCTTGGTGCGACGGCATGGGCACCTGCGTCCAGTGCCTCGCTCCCTCCGATTGCCCCGACGTCGACGAGCTCTGCCAGACGCGCACATGCCTCATGGGTCAATGCGGAGTCGACTTCACCCCCGCAGGCACCGCCCATTCGTTGCAGATCACGGGCAATTGCCAGGTCGACCTCTGTGACGGCCAGGGCGGCACGAAAAGCCAGGCCGACGACACCGACCTTCCCAACGACAACAATCCATGCACGGACGACCTCTGCATGGGGGGCGTGCCGTTGCTGGTGGACAAGCCCGAGGGCGCGCCCTGCGGGGCGAACCATCAGTGTAACGCTTTCGGGATCTGCGTCGGTTGAATCACGGCATCGCCGACGGAGCATCGGTCTCCTTGATGGATCTCTCTTCCTTCTTGTCGGCGACGACTTTTCCTCCCCCAGGGCCTCTTCCGCCGCATGACGACGCGGACGTGCCCCTCCTCGTGCGTCGGGCCCAGGGGGCGCCTGGTGCGCCTGTCTGGCCCGGGCTTTTCCCGCGACCTCCCGCGAAGCTCGCTCGGCTCTTGTTATCGTCTCGCGGGTATTTCCCGGCGGCCTCGGTGCTCGCCGCTGCGCAGAACGCATATCCGACGGATGCGCCTCGGGCCCCACGAGCGAACCGCGTGTATGACGCGCATGACGCATTTGCTTGCGCGCTCGTCCATCCCGGCTTGGGCCCGGCCGTGCGCGCGGCGCTCGTGGAAGCGACGATAGGAGCGGAGGCCCCCGAACGAGGATGGCGCTCGCGGCGCAAGAGCTTCGCCCTCTTCCGCTGGGCAGCCGAGCACGGTCATCTCGACCGCTCGCTCCTGTCGGCCCCTCTCGCAGAGCGTGTGGAGAAAGAGCCGCCGCGCGGGCCGAAGAGGCCCACGCTCGATCCTCATCCCCAGGGCGCCCGAGGCGCGCTCGCCTGCTTTGCGGCTGTCTGGCCGCGCTTTCGCCAGAGGCTCGTATCGGAGCGCAAGCACGAATCCTGGTTTGATTATCCAGGCATCGCCGACATGGGACGAACGCACGCGTACGCATGCACGAGTGGTTGCAATGCGCCCTGGGTGCAAGGCGTGTTCGATGCGATGGAGCACGTGCTCGTCCACGGGGATGGGGAAGCGCAGAATCTCGTCGTCGTGGGGCTGATGGAGGCCGTCCAAGGATGGGCCTACCGAGCCGGTGAAGCGGGCAACCGATACGAAGCAAAGCTCGGCCCGCATGCCGCCAAAGCATGGGCAGACCTCATCGAAGGGTGGACGGGAGACGGGATCCGCACGCTCGATGCATGGCGGAGAAAGGCGTAGGCGGGCGCGCAAGCGGGAGCGGGAGCGGGAGCGGGAGCGGGAGCGCAAGCGCAAGCGCAAGCGCGAGGGGGAACGGGATGTAGGGGATCCCGCTCGGGGACGGCGAGCGTACCGTCGTGCTCGGCCTCTTCAAGGCCATGCCGTCCTCGCCGTGCTCGCGCTTCGCGCTCCGCGCGGCTCCGGGCGGTGCGCCGCGCTTCGTAAGAAGAAACCTTCCTCGCCCTTCTCGGAACGGGAGAGGGGTTGGGGGTGAGGCAGGATCAAGGCCCCCATTCCAACACCCCTCGCACCATTCCCGGCGGATCGTGGCATCTCCGGCGACGAACCAATCCCCACTTTCACCGTTGAGTTTTCCCCCGGTCCGTGGGACAAACAAGCGACGCCAGCCGGTGCTCGCAACACCGACCGGCGTCTGACCCACGACACCGCAACAACCGGAGCCATGAGCTAATGGTCACGATACTCGTCCATCCTCCGCCGGCAAACTTTTCGGCGTCGCACGCCTTGCTCGGCCGTCTTTACCTCGAACACCGCGCTTTCCTGCGCCGCCTTCTTCTCGGCCAGGCCGTCCCTCCCCGCGACGTGGAGGATGTCCTCCAAGATATTTTCTTCACGGTCTGGCGTCGCCTCTCGTGCCTGGTCACGCCGGAGCAGGCCCGGCCGTGGCTTTTGGTGATCGGGCTCAACCATGCCCGCAATTACCGAAAGCGCCTTCGCTACGAGCGTGAGGTCCTCGTTGGTTTTGCGGAGGGTCTCCCCGAGCAGGAGGACGGGACGTCGCCGGACACGCTCTTGCAGGCGACGTACGGCATGTTCCGACTCAAGCGATTCCTGGCGAAGCTCAGCTCCCGCCTCCGCGCCGCGGTGCTGCCGTACCTGGAAGGCCAATCGATTACGGAAATTGCATCCTCGCTCGGCATCAACGCGAAAACAGTCTACAGCCGCCTGCACCTCGCCCGGAAGCACCTGAAGACGCTCGCGCTCGCGTGACTCGCGCTTGCGCTCCCGCTCGCGCTTGCGCTCCCGCTCCAGCTCCCGCCTGCCTCCTCATCGGCCCCCTTCCACCCTTGACGCCTGCGCGCAGCAAGCCGTAGCCTCCCCTGCCAATCTTCCACCGTGTAGCACCCCACCCGGGCCGAGAGGATCCACCATCACGGCGGCCGCGGATGGGCTGGGCAGCGCTGTCGTGATGGAGCGAGCCGCGCGCAGGGCCGCGACGAAGCTCCGCGCGCAGTTCGGCATTCGGGACGTCATCCTCGACCTGCGCATCATGGGCGT
>NZ_JARZHI010000122.1:0-19156 GCF_029946465.1 Polyangium sorediatum | reverse complement strand
GCTCGAAAGAGTGCCGCCGCCATGGCTGCGGTCGATCCTGCGGCTGCGCGCACGGGCCCTCGTGCGCCGGCCGCGCCGGCCGCGCCCGCCGCGCCGCCGGCTGTGGCCGCAGCTCCCGCGCCCGCCGCGGGGGGGCCGAAACGCGCGACCCCGAAGACGACCGTGATCGACCAGGCCTGGGGTGACTTTGCCCCCTCGGCGCCGCCCCTCGCGCCACCGCCGCCGCCCCTCGAGGAAGAGATCACGGCTCCGCAGGCGCATAACGAGCTGTTCGACATTCCGGTCGACGACCTCGACGGCGAGACGAACGTGCTCTCCGGCCAGGATCTCGGCCGCATCCCGGTGACGCCCGCGCAAGAGCCCGCCGCCGCGCCTGCGCCCGCACCCGCCGCCGCACCTGCGCCCGCCGCCGCACCTGCGCCGGTGGCCGCGCCGGCGCCTGCGTCGGTGGCAGCTCCGGTCGCCCCCGTTGCGCCCGCGCCCGTGCCCGTCGCGGCGGTCACGCCTGCGCCGGCCCGTGTCGTTCGCACGCCGGTACGCCCCGTGGCTCCCGTGAACGTCCCGGGCCCAGCTGCCGCGCCTGCGCCTGTGGCTGCGTCTGCGCCGGCCGCGGCCGCGCCGATCGTCCCGCGCGTGGCTCTGGTCGTCGCGGTTCGGGTCGCCGTGGTCGGTCGGGAAGGGGAAATTCGGGTCGTCCCGCTCGCGCCGGGCCAGAGCCCGCCGCCCGGCACGGCCGTCGCCTTGCTCGTACCCGCGGGAGACGAGGACGCTGCCGTGATCGGCCGCCTCGTGGGCCTCTAGAAGCTCGGAAGGGGATCACCCATGACGGACGCATCGGATCGAGTGAGGCCGCAACGCATCCGCATCACGAAGCTCCAGGAGACGCAAGTCAGCGATCTCGTGGCGCTCGAGAAGGCGTGCACGGCGATGTACCACGACCTCGGCTTCGACGCGGCCGAGGTGCC
The DNA here is from genome assembly GCF_029946465.1 of Polyangium sorediatum. Classification (NCBI taxonomy): domain Bacteria; kingdom Pseudomonadati; phylum Myxococcota; order Polyangiales; family Polyangiaceae; genus Polyangium; species Polyangium sorediatum. The sequence continues at coordinate 18,191 of NZ_JARZHI010000122.1, read as the reverse complement.
GCCGCGGACCTGGAACGACATCGCGAATCTGCCGCGGCATCACAACGTCTTCGTGGCCGAGGCCGATCACGAGGTCGCCGGCTACCTCGCGTGGCGGGACGAGTCGCCGGGCGTCGCGTACCTCGAAGAGCTCTCGGTGCACCCGCAATTCCAGCGCTTCGGCGTGGGGACGCGGCTGCTCCAGAAGTTCGAGGAGGACGCGCTGGGCTGTGGGCTGAATGACGCGATCGCGCGGATGTTCGAGAAGGCCACGTGGGCGCAGGGGTTCTACGCGCACCATGGTTACACGCAGCTCGGGGAGCAGGCGTCGCGGAAGGTGCTCGCGTGGCGCGAGGAACGTTCGGGCGGGCGTCCGCTGACGAGGCCTGGCGAGGTCCTGATCTGGAAGTCGTTCCGGGCGCAGTGACGTCCGGCCGGTAGGTCGGGACGGCGGAGCACGAGGGGCGGGCGGGGGCGCGGTGCGTGTCGAGGGAGACGTGTGTCTTCCGGATGAGGCCGACGGACCGGGGACGAGGTCGAGCTCGGGGCGCTCGGCCAGGGTCCGGGTTGGTCCGCGTCGGCTCCGCGAGCGTGTCCGTCGCCATGTCCGGCGGGGCGTCCACACCTGCCCTGAGGCGGATCGCGCGAGTTGACATAATGTATCTTATGCGAAATATAAACGGACCCGGAGAAGGGGGATCCAAGCCGAAAACAGGCCTGAAACCAGGCGTTCCTCGGGTTCGTCTGGACACACGGCGGCCGCGCGACGCGCGCGCACACCTCAGCCTCACGGCCGGTCGCCACGGCCGTCGCTTTCCGTCCCCGCCGTTCCACGCTCCGGCGGCGGCGTCCCCCCGGACGCCTCTCCGCCCCGGTCTCGTCAGCCGCCCTTGCCGCTGAGCCAGCTCATCGTCGTGTCGGCCGGCGCCGGCGCCGGCGGCGTGACCAGCACGCTGAGGAACGAACCGCCGTTGCCCACCACGAACGCCCGCACCCCGAACGCCGCCGGGGTCATCGCGAAGCTGCCGCCCGGCAGAATTCCGTCGATGAGCCCGCCCGTCACGGGCGAAAACAGGAACAAGCCGTACCGCGTCGTCCCCACGAGCAGCGCGCCCGCTACCGGGACCGGCGCCGTGATCCCGCCTTCCGGCAGGTTCCGCCGCCAGAGCGTCCGCCCGTCGTTCGGATCGAGCGCCCAAAGCCCGGTGATTCCGCTCGCAGCGAACAGGATCCGCTGCCCCGGGACGGACGGAAGCGGCCCCGTCCGCGGCGCGTGCGCCGGTTGCTCCCACAAAACGAGTTCCGTCACCCCGACGGCCTTCTCGTTCACCCACGCCCGCGTGCCATTCTCCGCGTCGAGCGCGTACACGCCGCCTGCGTAGCTGCCCACGAACACGACCTCACCCGAGGTGATCCGTGCCACCAGCGGTGTCGTGTCCACGTCCAGATAACGCGGCGTATCACCGCCGGCCTGCTGCTCCGCCTCGGCCGCGAGATCCACGGCCGGCCACTGCTCCGAACCGTCTTCGAGGTCGTACGCGAGCACCACGCCGTCCGAGTACGCCGTGTAAACCTTGTCCCGCCCGAGCGCCGGCCCCGCGTACCCGGCGGACTCCATGCCGAACGCCGGCGTCCGGTGCTGGTGCCACTTGAGCGCCCCGGTCGCCGCGTTCATCGCGATCAGCGTGTCGTTGGCGTTGGTGACATAGACCACGCCGTTCCGCAGCACCGGCTTTCGGCCCACCTCGGCGTTCGTCGCGAACCGCCAGAGCATGCGGCCGTTCGTCGCGTTCACCTTGTAGACCGCGCCGTCGTTCGAGCCGAAGTAGACGACGTCCTCATCGGCGTCGAAGAGCGGCTCGCTCTGCACCGGCCCCATCGTCTCGAAGCGCCAGATCGTCGAGCCGTCCTCGACGCGGAGCGCGTACAGGCCGTTGTCGCTCGACGGGACGAAGACGCGCCGGCCGGCGACGTCGATCGCGGGCTGGCCGCGCTCGTAGACCTCGGCTTGCTGGCGCGACTCGGCCGTCAGCGGCCTTCGGTACGTGATCGAGAGCGTGCCGCCCGGGTGGTGCAGCCACGTCGGGACCTGCGGCGTCGCCGGGATGCTCACGCTCTCGCAGCCGAAGAGCGGGAGCGCGAGGGCCGCGGCGGCCGCGAGAACGCCACGCGAGATCGCGACGGGAGCCCTCACGCTTCGCTCGATCACGGCGTCCCGCCCTGCTGCTGGGCCGCCTTCTTCTGGGCCTCCTCGACCATGCGCCGCGCCTTCTCCTGGATGTCGGCGGGCAAAGGCGCCCCTGCGCCGCCCCCGAACGCCGGCTGTTGCGCGGCTGCGGCGGCCGGATCGATCTGGACCATGAGATCGTGCACCGCGCCCTTGAGGTACTCGAGCGGCTCGGGCTCCTTGCTCGGGAGCGCGAGCTTCTCGTCGAGCGGCTTCAGGACCTCCTTCGCCTTGTCCTTGTTGCCCTTGGCGAAGAGGACACGCGCCTCGTGATAGGTCGCGAGGTCCTTGTATCCCTTGACGTCGATGCCCGCGAGCTCCTTGAAGCTCGCCATCGCGCCGTCGAGATCTCCTTTGCCTTCCTTGGCGTATCCGATGCCCTCGGTGGCGCGCCCCTTCACGTCCGGATCCGCGGCCGCGAGCGGCGACGAGAGCACGGACGCGTAGGCCTCGAGCGCCTTGTCCCAGTCGCGTTTTTCGAGGTACGTGCCGCCCTGGCCGAGCCGCGCGAGCAGCGCCGCGCCCGTGCCGGCGTGCTTGTCGATGACCTTGCCGTACGCGTCGAGCGCAGCCTGCGCCTTGTCGGCTTCGTTCTTGAAGACGCGCGTCGGGTCGATCTCTTTCTGATCGTCGGGGCGCTTGTCCTCTTCCATCACGAGGCCGCGGTTCGCAGCGACGCCCGTGAAGAGATCCGACGAGGCATCCCCGAGCTTCTTGTCGGAGCGCGACGACCAGAAGGCATATCCGCCCGCGCCGACGATCGCCGCGAGGACCACCCACTGGAGGACCCCGACGTTCGCCTTGAGCCACTTCGTGACGGCGGAGGCGCTTCGCGCGAGCGCGTCGTCGACCATCTCGCCCGCGTCGAGCGAGCTCGCGACCGGGCGGCGCTCGGCTGCATCCGCCTGCTCGCGGCGCCGCTTCAGCAGCTCCTTGGCGCGCGCGTTCTTGTCGCGAGGCAGGGCCGCGTCGTCCTCCGCAGCCGCCGCGCCGCCGACGCGCTTCTTGCGCCGCGCGAGCGCATCCTCGCGCCTGCGTGCCGCGCGGTTCGGCTTCGCGGCCTCTTCTTCCTTCTCGCCCTCGTCGGGCTCCGCGGCCGCATCGCCGCCTTCGATCGAGGCGTCCTCTTCCCCCGCGACGCCGAGCGCTGCGGCGACACGCTGCGCGGCTTCGTCCTCGGACTCCGACGCATGAGCCTTCGAAGGCTCGTCGTCCCCCGAGGTCTCCGCCTCGCGCGCGTCCTCGTCCTCGCGCTTCGCGCGGCCCTCTTCCGACTGCTTGTCCTCTCGCGACACGCCCGGGACTCTAGCCGCGCCGCCCCCGGCGTCAATCGGCCTCATCGCGGTTTCCGCGGGACTTCCGTGGTCGTCCGGGGGCCGCGCGCGGCGCCTCCGTCCCCTGCCCGTTCGTGACAAAAGTCACGGATTTTGCGGAGGATCCCCGTCGGAAGAGCCCTCCCCGCCCTCCTCGGGCGTCCACGGCTCGGGCGGCGGCGGAGGCAGCTCGGCGACGAGCGGAACGACCGCGCAGGCCGAGAGTTCCACGTTCTGCGTCGCGTAGACGACGAACTCGCCGTGCTGACCGGGGCGCACCTTCACCGCCGCGGGCAGCGGCGCGAAGACCTCTTGTGGCTTGTCGCCCGGCGGCACGTAAAGCGTCGCCGCGGTGCGCGCATCGAGCTCGGGCGCGCGCTTGGGAACGAGGCCGCCCGTCTCGCGATCGCCGCTGCTCACGAGCCGGCGCGTCCCCACCCCGAAGCGGATCTCGCCGGGCCGGTCGTCGTTCGAACGCGCGCGGCAGAGGACGCGCAGCGCGTCGCCGCCGCCCTCGGACTTCGGCACGACCATACCGACCGCGACGCCACTCCGCGCGAACCGCCGGAGTTTTTCGAGGTCGCGCTCCCGCGGCCCCCCGACGAGCTCGAGCACGTCCGCCTGGAGCGCGATCCGCAGGCCGTTCGGCAACGGATCGGGCACGCCGAGCAGCCGGATGAGCGGGGCGCGGAGCTCGGGGCCGGCGCCGAGCGTGACGAGCGCCTCGGAGAGCGCGACACGCGCGTGCTGGTAGCGCTCGGTCGCGAGGTGCTCGGCGAGCGCGGGGCGGGCCGCGTCCTGGCCGATCGCAGCGAGCGCCTCGGCCACATGCGGCCGCAGGCGGACGTCGTCGAGCGCCGTGATGAGCACGGGGAGCGCGGACTTGGCGCGGATCCTCGCGAGCGCCGCGACGATCTCCTTCGCCCGTTCGAATGGGATCACCTCGCGCTTCTGTGCGCGCTTGCCGTACGCCTCGCGGAACCATGCCACGAGATCGTCCTCGCCGCGGCCATCTCCGCCCTCGGCGAGCGCGAGCGCCGCGAGGCGCCGCCACCGGGGATCCCGATCTTCGAGCAGCTCACGCGTACGCGGCGCACCCTCGCCGAGCCTCGTCAGCGTGAGCGCCGACCAGCGCCGCACCTCGTCGTCCTCGTCCCGCACGAGCGCGAGACGCATCGTCGGCGAGACCTCGGGCCGTTGGAGCTCAAACAGAACCTCGGCGGCCTTGCGCCGGATGAGCACGTCCGCGTCGTCGAGCAATGCGGCCACGTCGAGCGCTGCGTCCGCATCCCCTGCGATCCCGCGCCGGAGCGCCTCGGGCCAGCCCTTGCCCTCGCTGCGTAGCCCCGCGATCTCGTACCGCCCGTGCGAAGCCTCCACGCCGCGGAGCTCCGTGCGCATGTCGGCCATGTCGGCGGCGCGCGCGCCCGAGAGATCCCGCGTCTGCGTCGGATCCCGCTCCACGTCGTAGAGCGCGCACGCGCCAATCCTTCGAGCACAAACGAGCCGGAGGGACCCACGCGCCAGCATGGTCATCGTCTCCGTCTCGGCGAACGCGAAGCCACGCGCGTCCTCCGGGCTCGTGGCTGTGCCCACGAGCGCGCGCCCGAGATCCGCGCCGCGCACGCGCGCCGGCCGCGGGATGTCGAGCCCCGAGAGCACCGTCGGCAGCAGATCGACGAGCTGCACGGGAGCCGACACGCGCCGCGGCGCAAGGAGCCCCGGCGCATGCACCACGAGCGGCACGCGGACCTGCTCCTCGTAGACCGTGGTGCCGTGGTAGCGGCCGCCGTGATCCTGGAACTCCTCGCCGTGATCGGCGCTCACGATCACCACCGCGCCAGGCCTTCGCGCGCGCACCGCAGCGAGGAGCGAGCCGAGGCCCGCGTCCGCCGCGGCGATCTCCGCATCGTAGCGATCGATGTCGCGATCGCCGAAGTCGTGCTCGGGGTGCGTCTCGTAAGGCTCGTGCGGCTCGAAGAGGTGCACCCACAAGAAGACGCGGGCGTCCTTGTCGACGCCGTCGAGGTACGACTCGACCTGCTTGGCGCGGCGATCGGCGCTCGCGAACTCAATCTTGCGGTACTCGAAGTCGAGCCCACGCTCGCGGATCGCGCCGAAGCGCTCGGCGTCGATGAAAAAGACCGCCGGCGGGAAGAAGGCCGCGGTCTTGTAGCCGTAACGGCGGAGCTGCCCGGCCCACGTCTCGGAGTCGGCGCCGAGCCCCTGCAGCACGAGCGGGCGGATGTACTTGCCCGTCATCAGCGAGGTGACGGCGTACGAGGTGTGCGGCGTCGGCGTGTAGGCCCTCTCGAAGACCACACCCTCGGCCGCGAGCGCATCGATCGTCGGCGTGGTTTTTCGCCCGTAGCCGTAGGCACCGACGTGATCGGCGCGCAGCGCGTCGATCGTGACGAGCACGATGTCGCGGCCCGCGAGATCCACCGCGCGCCCCGCCTGCCCCTGGTTCATGACGAGCGGCGCGTCGTCGAGGGGCGGCGGCGGCGAGAGCGCGGCCGCGATCTCCACGGCGTTCGCGAGCACCGGCGCGCGCGTCAGGTACACGAGCCGCACGTTGTCCGCGGGCGCGAGGCGCTCCGCCGCCGAGGGCGAGGCTGCCGCGGACAAAGCGAACAAGCCGAGCGCGAGCGCCGCGCGCGCGAGCTTCATGCCGACCGGCGCAATCGGCCCTTCGGGATCGTCCGTGCTCCCGGGTCGCATGCGCCGCGGCGCGTCCCACGCGACAGTGGCGAACGGCGTGACGAGGAGCGCGAGGAGCGCGAGGCCACGATGGAACGCCGGATACAGCCGCGGCAGGACGAGCAGGTTGACGAGCTCGATCGCAAAGAGCAGCGCGATCACGCCGAGAAAGACACCCAAGCTGAACGTGCGTCGCGGCTTCGGCGCGAGCGCCCGCGCCACGAGCGGCCCGATCACGAACACGCCGGCGAACGCGACGGCGGCGACGATCCCCACGAACGGCGCGCGGAGAGACCCGGACAGGAGGCGCCCCGTGGACACGCCGAACGCCACGGCACCGGCGAAACCTGCCGCGGCGAGCGCAAACCCGACCCTGCCCCAGCGTCCTTCCGCGTGGCGCGCGAGCTCGACGATAACCCCGCCGAGCGCCGCGATCGGCGCGGCCGCCGCAAACGCGATCGGCCACAGCTTTCCGAGCGCGAGCGTGAGCTCGTGCAGCCCGACGAGCTCACGCCGGAAGACAATGCCGATGACGACGAGCTCGATCAGCAGGAACACGCCGATCGCGAGATAGCCGTCGGCGATCCGCCATCCGAGTGGAAGATCCCGCGTCCGCGCGCGCGTCCGCGCCACGCTCGCGCCGTCCCGGTCCGGCTTGGGCGCCGAGACCGCGAGCCGACCCTTCGCGCGGCTCGGTCGAGGCGCGGCGGGCGGGACGTGTGCGCCCTCCCCGCCGCGGTTCGTCATGCGTAGATGATCTCGAGGATCTCGTAGGTGCGCGGCCCGGCCGGCATGACGACGCGGACCTCCTCGCCGACCTCACGGCCGATGAGCGCGCGCGCGAGCGGCGAGGACACCGAGATGCGGTTCTGCTTGATGTCCGCTTCTTCGGGACCGACGATTTGGTAGACGACTTCCTCGTCCGAATCGACGTTCATGAGCTTCACGCGGGCGCCGAACTGGATCTTGCTGCCGCTCAGCTTGCTCGGGTCGATGACCTCTGCGCGGCTCAGCGTTTGCTCGATGAACGTGATGCGCGCGACGATGAGCCCCTGACGTTCCTTCGCGGCGTGGTACTCGGCGTTCTCCGACAGGTCGCCGTGATCGCGGGCCACGCTGATGTCCTTGACCACCTGCGGGAGCTCGATCTTCTTGAGCCGCTCGAGCTCCTCGCGCAGCCGAGCTTGCCCTTCGGGCGTCATGGGCACCTTTTCAGACATCGCAACACCTCGAAAACGACGCTCGGACACGCCGAGCCGAACCTTCGATCCCCTTTAGCATGTTCACGCCGAAGCCGCGCCCACCCCGTCAGCTCGGGCCACGCCAGCGTACGATCCGCCGCGGCATCGGCCTCCCCGCGTCACGCGCCGCGCGCAGGGCCGCCTTGACCAACGCCGCGCCCGCTTTCTCCAGGCCCGCGACGTCCACCCCGACGGCTGCGCCCTCGATCCGCGCCGCCACGTTCGCGCGGCCTTCCGCGCCGCCCTCGCCCGCTTGCTCGACGCGAATTTCGAGCGGCAGGTCCACGTCGGGCAAGTGAGCGAACCCGCGGTAGGTCACGCCCGCCCCTTCCTCCTCGCCCTCGCCGCGCACGAGCGCGTACCGCACGCCCGCCGTGGGGCGCCTCTGCGACGCGTCCATTCGAACTAGGTTCCCTGCTTGCCCGCTTTTTGCGCGTCGAGCTCCGCGAGGAACCGCTTCGCCGTCACGGCGAAGGGCCCGCCGTACTCGTCGAGCACCTTCTGGAAGACGGCGCGCGCGTCGTCGGGTTTGTCCATTCGCATCAACGTCTCGCCCTTGAGCACGAGCGCCTCGGGTTCGAGCGTCGAGCCGGGGAAGAGCTTCAGCGCGTGATCGATCCGCGCGATCGTCGCCGGGTAGATGTCCTGCCGCAGGTAGAAGCGCGCCACGTAGAGCTCGTGCCGCATGAGCCGGCCTTGCACGGCCTGGTGCATCTTGCGCACGTCCTCCGCGTAGCGGCTGCGCGGGTTGTCGCGCAGGAACGCGCCGAGCTCGCGGTAGGCCTCGAGCGCCGTGCCTTGATCACGCTCTTCCTGCGGCGGAAGGAGGAACGTGTCGTCGATGTCGCGGAAGAGCGATTTCGCGATGCGGTAGCGCGCGTACTCGACGTCGCGATCCGTGCGGTGGTTCTGGATGAACTCGCGGTAGGCCGAGACGGCGTCCGCGTACTTCTCCTGCTCGAACTCGACGTCGGCGATGCGCAGCTCCGCGAGCGTCGCGTAGCGGCTGTACGGGAAAAGCTTGCGCACCTCGGCGAACAGGGCGCGCGCGTCTTCCCACGACTTGCTGCGGTAGGAGCGCATCGCCTCCTCGTAGGCGGCGCGCGCGTCGTCCGTGTAGGTGAGGGTCGCCTTGCGCCCGTCGCCAACCTGGATATCGCAGCCCGCCGCCGCGAGGAGAAGAAGGGGGACGACGAAGCCGAGCGCTCGGGCGAACCGCGCCGAGGGCCTCGAAGACGTCGAACCGCAGACCTTGCCCATCCCGCGCTCCGTAGCCCTTCCTTGGCCGGCGCGCCAGTGCTTCCTGCCCCGCCGGGAGGCAGGTATGGATACGTGCGGCATGGAAAGCTCGTTCGTAACGCCCCAGGCGGCCCCCGGCGAGGCCCTGGGGGCCGCCGTCGCCCCCACGGTCCTCGTCGTCGATGACGAGCGCAACATCCGTCGCACCCTGGATCTCGTCCTGCGCGGCGAAGGCTACGAGGTCATCGAGGCCGAGAGCGGCGAACAAGCGCTCGAGATCCTCGCCAACGGCGGCAGGCCCGTCGACCTCGCGATCATCGACCTCTTGCTCCCCGGCATGGGAGGGCTCGAGCTGCTCGAGCGCATCCGCCGCGACGAGGCCACGCGCAGCCTGCCGGTCGTCGCGATCAGCGGCCACGCGACGGTCCACGACGCGGTGAAGGCCATCAAGCTCGGCGCGGGCGACTTTTTCGAAAAACCCGTGAGCCGCGAGCGCGTGCTCGTCAGCGTGAAGAACGCGCTCTACTCGTCGGAGCTCGCGCGCAAGGTGCGGGATCTCGAGGCGGAGCTGCTCGCGCGGTACGAGATGATCGGCCGCGCGCCGGTCATGCAGAAGCTCTACAAGGAGATCGATCGCGTCGCGCCGACGAAGGCGAGCGTGCTCATCACGGGCGAGAGCGGCACGGGCAAGGAGCTCGTGAGCCGCGCGATCCACCGCCTCTCGCCGCGCATCGCGGGCCCGTTCGTCAAAGTGAACTGCGCCGCGATCCCGCGTGAGCTCATCGAGAGCGAGCTCTTCGGCCACGAGCGCGGCGCCTTCACGGGCGCCCAGTCCCGCAAGCGTGGCTTCTTCGAGCAAGCGCACGGCGGCACGTTGTTCCTCGACGAGATCGGCGACATGGAGCCCTCGGCGCAGGCGAAGGTGCTGCGCGCCCTTCAATCCGGCGAGATCAGCCGGCTCGGAAGCGAGCGGACCCTGCAGGTCGACGTGCGCGTGCTCGCGGCGACGAACAAAGACCTCAGCCGCGAGGTCTCCGCCGGCCGTTTCCGCGAGGATCTCTTCTTCCGCCTCGCGGTCTTCCCCATCCGCGTCCCTTCGCTCCGCGAGCGTATGGAGGACATCCGCCCGCTTGCCGACGCCTTCATGGCCTCGTTCTGCAAAGAGAACGGGCTCAAGACGAAGCGCATGGATCCGGCCGTCCACGTCGCGCTCGAACGCCGCAGCTTTCCGGGCAACGTGCGCGAGCTGAAGAACGTCATCGAGCGCGCGGCGATCCTCTCCGGCGACACCGTCACGATCGCCGACCTGCCCGAAGATCCCCACGCGAGCCCCTTCGACGACGACCTCCAAACACCCGAGGCACCCGACGCGAGCGAGCCCATGCGTACGCCGCCGGGCCCGCTCCCGCCTTCGATCGAGGCCATCCCGCGCACCGAAGGCGGCCGCAGGCTCACGCTGCGCGAGTTCCGCGATCAGGCCGAGCGCCGCTACATCATCGAGGTCCTGCAGAGCCTCGACTGGAACATCTCGCGCGCCGCGATCGTCCTCGGCGTCGAGCGCACGAACCTGCACAAGAAGATCCGCGCCTACGACATCCGTCGGGGTTAGTGGGAGGGCGCGAGCGGCGCGATGATGTCCGCGACGCTCTTCGCGAGCAGCGGCGCCCCTGCCCCGCTCCGCGTCGACGCCTCGCGCAGCACCGGCTCCGCGATGAAGATCGCGAACGACACGTAGTCGTAGAGCCATTGCGCGAGCATCGCCTCGGCTTGATCCGGGCCGACGAGCATCGCCACGTTCTCGATGATCTGCCCGTCGTCGAGCGTGCCGTCCGGCTTGGGCCCCGCGCGCATGAAGAGCGCGTCGTAGATGCCCGCGCCCGTCGCGAACGAGGCGAGGTGCTGCCGGACCTCGTCACCTCGTTTCACGGCGTCGACCTCGCGCATCACCATCGACATCGCCTCGTTGAAGAGCGCCACGATCGCGGCTGGCCCCGTGGGCCGCGGCGCGCGCACCGTCACACAGCCCCCTTGCACGAGCTGGAAGATCTGCCGCGTGACCTCGAACTCCCCCTGCCCCACCGCGCGGCAGATGTCGGCCACGGAGCGCACCCCGTCGATCGCCTGGTAGATCTGCACGACGTCGCCTTCGGTCGGCGGAGGCCGATCGGGCACGCGATCGGGCACGTGCTCGGCGGACGGGATGCGCTCGCGGAAGTAGCGCATCTCGTCCATGCGCCGCACCGCTTCCATCAAGAGGCCGCTCACGGGCAGGTTCTGCCGCGACGTCAGCCGCGCCTCGTCGAAGCGATCGAGGAAGTAGAACATCCCGCTCTCGGCGCGCATCACCGCGTAGACGATCTCCTCGACCTGCCGGCCCATGAGCTGGAACAACGTCTCGCGCGAGATGTGCCCCATGCGCACCGCCATCTCGCCGAAACGCACGTCGCCCGTCACGGCCCTCGCCACCTCTTGCAACTGCTCCAGCGAGAGCGCGCCGTAACGGTAGAGCATCTCGCCGAGCCGCTCTCCTTCGGCGCTCGACAGCGCGCCGATCACCGCGCCGTGCTCGAAGAAGACGCTCCGGTTCGTCGCGCCGTCGTAGATCGCGAGCTCGCCGGTCCACGCGCTCTGGCCGACCATCGACACGATGTCGCAGAGCGCGCTCGCGCTCGTGATCTCGCCGCAGAGCCGCAAGCTCCCGGCCTCGACCCCTTCCGCGCGTCGCATCACGACCACGTGCGCAGGCGCCGGCATCAGTCGGAACGCGCCTTGTCGCGCGCGCATTCGCTGGCTTGCCAGCTTGCCGACTGGGTGCGCCGTACCCGTGCCGTCCACGCGCACGAGATCGTGGCCGTCCTCGCCCATCTGCTCGGTTTATAGCAGGACACGAGCGGGACATGCCCCGGCATTCCGCGGGGATGGCCATGCTACCGTGCTCCCCGTGACCGCTTCCCCCGACCCGATCGCCTCTCCCCAGGCGCTCTCGGCTGCCCTTGGCGCGGCGCGCTACCTCTGCGACCCGGCCACGGCGCTCTCCCTCTGGCTCGCCCTCCGCATGGAGCGCCCGCTCATGCTCGAAGGGCCCGCGGGGGTCGGCAAGACCGACCTCGCCCGCGCCGCCGCCCAGGCGCTCGGCCGTCCGCTCGTCCGGTTGCAGTGTTACGAGGGCCTCGACGAGGCCAAGGCCCTCTACGAGTGGGACTACGCCAAGCAGATGCTTTACACGCAGCTCCTCCGCGACGCGATCGCCGCGGAGACACGCGGCGCGTCGATCGCCGGAGCCGCGGAGATCGTGGCCCGGAGCGAGGCCTCGTTCTTCACCGAGCATTTCCTCCTCGCCCGCCCGCTGCTCGCCGCGATCCGCAGCGACGCGCCCGTCGTCCTGCTCATCGACGAGGTCGATCGCGCCGATCCCGAGTTCGAGGCGTTCCTCCTCGAGATCCTCTCCGAGCTGCAAGTCACCATCCCCGAGCTCGGCACCTTCCGCGCCAAGCACCCTCCGCTCGTGCTTCTGACGACGAACGCCACGCGCGAGATGACCGAGGCGCTCCGCAGGCGATGCCTGCACGCCTTCCTCGATTACCCGTCCTCCTCGCGCGAGCTCGCGATCCTGGAGCTCGTCGTCCCTGGCATCGATCACACGCTCGCCGCGCACCTCGTCGCGTTCATCGGCGAGCTGCGCAAGATGGATCTCCGCAAGGCGCCCGCCGTGAGCGAGACGCTCGACTGGGCGCGCGCGCTCGTCCTGCTCGGCAAGAGCAAGCTCGATCCGGACCTCGCGCGCGACACGCTCGGCCTCTTGCTCAAGCACCAGGAAGACAAGGTCTCGGTCGAGCCGCGCCTCGACACGATGGTGAAAACGACGGCTTCGTCGCGTTAGCGCAGCTCCGCGACCTTCTCGCCGAAGAGTTTTTCCAGGCGCGCGAGCATCTCGTCGCTCGGCGTCACCGTGAGATCACGCCCGAGCGCGAGCACCGCCTCGGCGCCGTCGTCGAGCTGGATCAAGAGGTGCACCGGGCAGACGCCACGGCTCGACGCCAGGACGTCCCGCAGCTTGCCGATGTGATCGCGCGTCGCTTTCCGGGCCTGCACGCGGATGCGCACGCTTTTCGTCTCGGCACGGATCGCGTCTGCGAGCAGCTCGACCACGTCGAGCATCAACGTCGGCTCTCGCGGCGCTGCTTGCTCGTCCTCGGCGCCCTCTTCCACCTGCGGAAAACTCACCTTGCCCGAGACGAGGACCGGCTCGGTTCCCTGCAGGATCGCGCCGTACGTCTCGATCTGCTTGTCGCGCACCTTCACCTCGACACGGCCGCTCGTGTCTTCGAGGTGGAAAAACGCGATCTTGCCGCCGCCGCCTTTGAAGATGCGCTCGCGGTAGCCCTCGACCATCCCGGCCACGCGCACCTTCGACCACGGATCCTTATGCGGAAGTGCGCTCGCCGCGATCACGTCGAAGCGACTGAGCTCCGTGCCGTACCGCTCGAGCGGATGCCCCGAGACGTAGAAGCCGAGCGACTGCTTCTCGCGCACCAGCATCTCGCGCAGATCCCACGGCTCGCACTGCGGGTACTCGTCGAGCTTCTGCTCGGCCGCGGGGGCCGCCTTCGCGAAGAGGCTGAACAGCGAACCCTGACCACGCTCGCGATCCTTGCTCGCGCTCCTCGCGCGTTCGAGCGCCTGATCGAGCGCGGCGAACGCGCGGGCCCGCGTGACACCGCGCGGCAGCAGCGTGGCGTCGAACGCCCCGGATTGTACGAGCGCTTCGAGCACGCCCTTGTTCACGCGCCGCGCGTCGACGCGCTGGGCGAAGTCGAACAGATCGGCGAACGCGCCGCCCGAGGTGCGCGCTTCGAGCACCGCCTCCAGCGCCGACTCGCCCACGCCGCGGATCGCGCCGAGGCCGAAGCGGATCTTCGGATCGTAGGGATCGGCGTCCTTGATCTTGCTCGGCGCCTTCCGGCCGGCCTTTTTCGTGGCCTTGCCCGGCTCGCTGTAGACGACCGAGAAGTCGATGTTCGACTCGTTGATGTCGGGCGGGAGGATGTCGACGCCCCAGGCGCGGCCCTCCGCGATGATCCGCACGACCTTCTCGATCTTGTCGCGATCCGCCGTCATCAACGCGCAGAGGAACTCCACCGGGTAATGACGCTTGAGGTACGCCGTCTGGTACGTGATGAGCGCGTACGCGGCCGAGTGGCTCTTGTTGAAGCCGTACCCCGCGAAGAACTCGAGCAGCCCGAAGATGGTATCGGCGTCCTTCTCGGACACGCCGTTCTTCAAGGAGCCCTCGACGAAGATGGACTTCTGCTTGGCCATCTCCTCGGGCTTCTTCTTGCCCATCGCGCGGCGGAGCAGGTCGGCGCCGCCGAGCGTGTAGCCGGCGAGCTGCTGCGCGATCTGCATGACCTGCTCCTGGTAGACGATGACGCCGTAGGTCGGCTTGAGCAGATCGTCGACGAGGTCGTGCATCTTCGCGATGGGCTTGCGCCCGTGCTTGCAGTCGACGAAGTCCTTCACCATGCCCGTGCCGAGCGGGCCGGGGCGGTAGAGCGCGACGGCGGCGACGATGTCCTCGAAGTTCGTCGGGCGTAGATCCTTGAAGAGCTGCTGCATGCCGCTCGATTCGAGCTGGAACACGCCCGTCGTCTCGCCCGACTGCAGGAGGTGGAACGTCTCCTCGTCGGTGAGCGAAATCGCGTTGATGTCGAACGCCTCGGCCGGTGACTTGCCCTTCTGATCGGGCCGCGCGCGGATGAGCCGCACCGCGATGTCGATCACGGTGAGCGTCTTCAGGCCGAGGAAGTCGAACTTGACGAGGCCCGCCTGCTCGACGTCGTCTTTGTAGTACTGCGTGACGAGCGCCTCGCCGTTCCGGAAGCACGGCACGTGGTCCCAGAGCGGGCCCTCGCTGATCACGATGCCGGCCGCGTGCATGCCGGCGTGCCGCGTCAGCCCCTCGAGCTTCTGCGCCTGCGTGAGCAATTCGCGCACCGAGGGATCACTCTCCATGTGCGCCTTGAGCTTCGGCTCGATCTCGATCGACTCGGGGATCGTGTACGTCTGCCCCGGCCCCTTCTGCGGGATCAGGTTCGCGATCTTCTGCGCCTCGGCGGGCGGGAAGCTCATCGCGCGGGCGACGTCTTTGATGACGCTTTTCGCCTTGAGCTCGTGGAACGTCGCGATCTGCCCGACGCTCGTCTTGCCGTACTTCTCGGCGACGTACCGGATCACCTCGTCGCGTCGATCCATGCAGAAGTCGACGTCGAAGTCCGGCATGCTCACGCGCTCCGGGTTCAGGAAGCGCTCGAAGAGCAGGTTGTACGGGATTGGATCGAGATCCGTGATGCGCAGCGCGTACGCCACGAGCGAGCCCGCGCCGGAGCCGCGGCCCGGGCCCACCGGGATCCCCATCTCCTTCGCCTGCCGGATGAAGTCCCAGACGATCAGGAAGTAGCCGGGGAACTTCATCCCGATGATGACGTCGAGCTCCATGTCGAGGCGCTTGCGGTACGCCTCCTGGTCGACGGTCTTGCCCCCGCGGTGGAACTCCTCGAAGCGCTTCGTCAGCCCCTCGTGCGAGACGTGCCGGAAGTACGAGTTCGTATCGAACCCCTCCGGCAGCGCGAACGTCGGCAGCATCGGCTGGCCGAGCTTCAGCTTGAGCCCCGCGCATCGCTCGGCGATCTCCAGCGTGCTCTTGATGGCCTCCGGGTGGTCGCGGAAGACGTGCGTCATCTCGTCCGGCGACTTGAGGAACATCTCGAAGCTCTGGTGATGGGCTTCGAAAGCGTCCGCGTACGAGCGGTTCGCCGCGATGCACGACAGGTAGAGGTGCCCCTCGCCGTCGTCGCGGCTGCCGAAGTGCGCGTCGTTCGTCGCCACGATCGGCAGGCCGCGATCCTTCGCGAGGCGCGTGAGGATCCCGTTCAGCACTGGCTGCTCGACGAGCCCGTGATCCTGCAGCTCCACGTACAGGCTGCCCGGCTCGAACGTCTCCACGAGCCGGTCCATCGCCGCGCGCCCTTCGTCCTCGCCCTGCTCGAGCACGCGCTGCGCGAGCACGCCGCCCATGCAGCCGGAGAGGCCGATCAGGCCCTTGTTGTTCTGCGCGATGAAGTCGAGCGGCACGCTCGGCGCGGCGCCGCTCGCAGGCGTCACGTGCCCTTCGGACACGATCCGAACGAGGCTCTTGTAGCCCTCGAGGTTCGACGCGAGCAGCACCAGGTGATCGACCGGCGCGTCGTCCGACTTGCCGCTCGGGGCATCGCTGCGCGCGGACCGAGGCCGCGCGACGTTCACCTCGCAGCCGAGGATGGCGCCTACCTGGGCGTCCTTGCACGCCTTGTAGAGCTGGATCGCGCCGAACATGTTGCCGTGATCGGTCAGCGCCACGGCGCGCATGCCGAGCGCCTTCGTCTTGCCGACGAGGTCCTTGATTTTGAGGGCCCCGTCGAGCAGCGAGTACTGCGAGTGGACGTGGAGATGAACGAACTCGGCTGCCACGATCGATCTTGCCTCGGCGTTTCTAGCTGCTCGGGCGAGCTCGCTTCAGGATAGGCGCGCGTCATCGAAGAGGCGCGTGTTCGTGATGCTTGGCGTCACTCGTGAAGCTGCATCGTACGGCTGCACTCTGGTCGTGTACGAGGCGCCGCGCCCTGTGACGCTCTTGTGAAGCGACTGCGCCCTGGCTAGCATGCGCCACATCCACGGGCACTCGACGAGCTGCCGTGCGCTTGACGACCCACGCTCGGGTCCGGGAAAGTGAGTCAGGTTTCTATGCTTCGCACCCGTCTTCTCTCCGCCGCGTTCGCGGCGACTTCGCTCGCGATTCTTGGCTGTGGCTCCGACACGGTCTCGGAGAAACCCCCGGTTCCGCCGCCGTCCGAGGATCCCGCGGGCCTCGCGCCGCCGGAAGAGCCCGCTGGTTTGTCCGCCTGTGAGGGGCCGGGCAAGGTGATGGCGATGAGCCAGATCTTCCTCGGCGACACGAAGCGCGATGGCACGCCCGATCCCACGGGCGGCTGGAAGGCTTACGGCTACGATCTCGACGGTCGTGCCTCGACGAAGTCGTCGGTCGGCCTGTGCAAGCCGCGCGCGGGCGGCTCGCCTGCGGCTGTGTATCCGGACGGCGAAGAGGGCCGGGACAACTCGTTCGGCAAGAACATCCTGCCGGTCATCCTCGGCCTCTCGTCCGACCTCAGCACGCAGGCGAACGAGGCGATCTCGGATGGCGAGTTCACGATCATGCTCGACATGTCGACGCTCGGCACGGCGTCGGACTGCAACGGCCTGTCGTCGAAGCTCTACGGCGGCGCGGATCTCGGCGCTCCGCCGAAGTGGGACGGCACCGATCAGTGGCCGCTCCTGCCCGAGCTCTTGAACAACGACATGGATCCGACCTCGGCGAAGATCGTCTTCCCGAAGAGCTACGTCGTGAAGGACACGTGGGTCTCGGGCACGAAGGGCACGGTCAAGCTCTCGCTCTCGATCAGCGGCTTCTCGATCACGCTCGACATCAACAGCGCGGTCATCACCGTGGACCTCGACGCGGATCGCAACGGCGGCACGAACGGCACGATCGCCGGCGTCATCGAGACCGAGGCGCTCATCGCGGAGATCACGAAGGTCGCGGCGGCGTTCGACGAGTCGTTCTGCGATCCGATGTCGCCGACGCTGCAGAGCATCCTGAACCAGATCCGCCAGGCGTCCGACATCATGAAGGACGGCACGCAGGATCCGGCCGTCGAGTGCAACGGCATCTCGATCGGCCTCGGCTTCAACGCCAAGGCCGTGCAGCTCGGACCGGTGGCGCCGAAGGGCGAGCCCCCGCCGGATCCCTGCGCCCCGATGCCGTGAAGGCTCGCGTCTGACGCGAGGGGCCGGCCCACCGCCCGGCCCCTCGTGGCCCGACGACGACATCGAAAAGCAAAGGGCGCATCCGGCGCACGCCAGCGGGGGGAAAGGGCGTGTGGTTCGGCGGCGCCCTTTGGTTTGTCAGGGGGTTCGTGATGAGGGGGGTGGCTGGTACGTCGGCGGCGAGAACGTGCCTGGGGTGAGCCGTTTGGCCCGCGAAAAACGTCGAGGGGCAGGAAGCACGACGCGTAAGGCGTCTGCGCGCTCTGACGTTGGGTGGGGGTACCAAGCGGCGAAAGAAAAACTCCAAACCGCTCTGAAGAAACCTGATAAAAGCGCGTCCAAGACCCCGTTCGGCTCGACGGCTGCCTGCACGCCGGTGAACCATGGCTTGGCCGCGGCCCGTGCTTCTCGGAGGAGATCAATCTCTATGCAAAAGTTCCTGGCTCCTGTTCTGTGCACCGTGCTGATGGTCGGCGCCCTCGGCGCGATGACTGGCTGCACGGCCTCTGCGTCCGTGGGTGGTGGTGCGGAGACGCCGCCGCCCCCGCCGCCGCCGCCCCCGCCGCCCCCGCCGCCGCCGCCGCCGCCCCCGGCCGCGGCGCCCGCGTCCGACCTCAACATGGAGGGCAACAA
>NZ_JARZHI010000121.1:0-19669 GCF_029946465.1 Polyangium sorediatum | reverse complement strand
GCAGGCGTCTGCGCGGTGCTTGCTGTCGAAGCCCGTTGGCGCGCGGTGGCAGGCCCGGATGCGCGTGCTCGCGGCGCCTGCCACGGGGGCGGGGCGGCGTCCAGACGGGGGTGGGCGAGGTGTTACATATGAATCTCCTCATCCTTTCTTTCGGCCGCCTCGTTCACGCCGTCCGATCATCTTCGGCAGAGACAAAAATCACGTAGCTCCGCCATGGCGGCATTTCTTCCAGCCATCGAGCAATGGATAGATCGAGCGTGATGCGCCATGCGCGGCGCGTGACATCTGTGGTAGAGCCACGCTCGCTCGACGCGTGACCGTCGAAATCTTGCTGGGGACAAAAAAGAGCGTCGAGGGCGGGAATGAGGCCGCGCAAGCTACCCCATCTCGCCGGCCCTTGGCCTCCCGCCCCCGCGTCGATCGGTCGTGCACGCAGGCCTCGGGCCACGCGTTCGACGCGTCGCGCCCTCGCGGATTGTCACTCCGGCAAGAGCTTCTCCGCGCGAGCCATCTCGTGCAGCCGCTCCTTGAGCCGTTCGAAGCGCTTGCGAAGCGCCGCGGTGCTGACCCCCCCCATCACGCTCGCCACGTCGGTCCAAGAGAGGTTCCGATCCACGCGGAGGATGAGCAGCATTTGGTCCTCCGGATCGAGCTCTTCACGCATGCGAACAAAAGCCGACTTGGCGTTGCTCTTCAAATGGGGCAGCGTCTCGGAGCTGAGCTGCGCCGCGAACTGCAGGATTTCCGCAATGTCCGAAAAAGGGGTTTGACGCAGGTGCCGCCGCTCCCTCTTTTGCGTGCGATCGAATCGCCCAAGTTGATGCCGAGCGAGCGTGTAGACCCACGTTCTCAGCGAACAGCGCCACTCGAAGGCAGCGATGCCCGACCATAGGTCGAAGCTGAAGTCACCAAAGATGTCCGCTGCATCGTGCTCCGAGCCGACGATCGCGAACAAGAAGCCGAAGACCTCGGGCCCATACGCTTGCAACGTCCGTGTGACCACCTGCCTGAGTTCACCGGCACGAAATAAGCTCTGCATCTCCGCTTCGAATTCGATTCTGTCGGCCGAATTTCCAGGCACCTTCCACATACCTTCGCCTCCAAAGGAGCACAAGGTCTACTTGACGCAGACGTACGACACGCGCTTTCCCTTCGTGGCATAAACCTGCCACTTCTTTGTCCGCTTATCGTAGCGGATGCCCGCTCCGTCGTAGAGCTCGTCCGAGCGAAACCTCCCACCAACACTGGAGAGAAAGCATACTTTGGCGTCGGGGGACAGGTCCTGCCCCGGTACGCCGTTCTTCAAGGGTGTCGCTTGCCCCTCGACGCTCCCGGACGTGAACGCGCGACCGATGTCCATACACGCCGCGTAGGCGCGGAGCCCAAGCTTTCCCGGGCTCGCGCGGCTCCCCCCGAGCCACCAATTTTCCCCGTCGTGCCAAACACGTACGTCATCCAATTCGGATTCCAGACCATCCACGACGGCGATTTCGGTGAAGAAACATTGACGACGCGGCGTCACGGCTGCGAGCTGGATCGGATGGGGATCGCTCGACGCGCTGTCCCAGCTCTTGACACCGATGTATCCAGTTATGCTATCGACACACGCCGATTCGACATGCACGACCCCGCCTCTGGCAGAGTCCACTTCCAGCCCCCACCGCTTGGACTGTGGATCCTCGTAAATACCCGCGCGTGCGGGCCTCGTCCAGTCGACGCCCTCGAGGTTGGCGGAGAATCCCGTGAGGAAACACGTACGCTCGTCCGTCGCACCCAAGTCCGCGTCGTACCCATCGTAGGTGCTGCCGGTCCACGCATAGGGGTCGACGACCAGCGCTTTGGGGCGCAACGCGACGAACCCGAGCGATGCTGCCATTGCGATGGAGATACCGAGCGCCACGAGCCGCCGCGCGCTCGACCGACGCGCGAGCTCGAGCTGCGTCGCCAGGACCTCCATCGATTCCCAGCGACGGCTCGGGTCTTCTTCGAGCCCGCGAGCGATGATTCGACGGATCCGACTCGGGACGCGCGGAACGCCGTCGAGCCCCTCACGAAGGGCAACACAAAACGAGTATTGGTCGGATCGCGCATCCGTGATGCCCGTGCGCTGCTCCGGTGATGCGTACGTCGGTGTGCCTGCAGGGACGTGGCTTTGACCGATGCCGAGGTGCTCCTCGCTGTCCATCTGGGGGGCGATCACCCGAGCGAGCCCGAAATCAGCCACCCTCACGCGGGCGTCCTCGCCGATGAGCACGTTATCCGGCTTGAAATCGTGGTGCACGAGGCCCGCCTTGTGGGCCGCCGCGAGTCCCCGCGCGGCTTGCAAGAACTTCTCGAGGATCTCCTGCCAGGTGCGGGATCGCTCGTTCAACCAGCTCCGAAGCGTCCCCGCGTCCACGTACTCCATGGCGAGGAAGACCTGCCCCGCGTGTGTCCCAGCTTCGTAGATGGTGACGACGTTGGGGTGCGCGCAACGCGCCAGGACCCTCGCCTCACGGAGCATGAGCTTTTCGGCGCGCGCGTCGGCGAAGCGTAGAACCTTGATCGCGACCGGTCGATCGAGCCGGATGTCGCGCGCAAGGAAGACGATTCCCATGCCTCCGCGACCCAGAGCCCGCTCGACGCGGAATGTATCATCGATGACGGAGCCCACTTCCAAGGAGACGGGGGGCTGCATCGCCGGCGCGCGGGCCACTTTGCGAACGAAGCTGTCTACGGACTCGCTTGCCGTCGCTGAATCAACGTCTCTCAACGCGCAGTCGTTCGTCATCACAACCCTACGGGGGCTCGAGCCACGGATGGGAGGGTATATCCGGGCATCGGGTAGGGTGGAAGAGGGGGATGGACGACCTACCTGGATCACGCACCTCCTTCAGCGCCCTCCATTGCGGCACCGTCAATCCGCCTGGATCCCATGCCAGACGAAGCGCCCCGTGTTCTTGCCATTGGCGCGCTGGACCCGTGCTGACGCATCGCGCGGTCCATCCTGGGGGGACGTGGCGCGGGAGCGGCCGCGCGCCGTCAGATGAAGTCCCGGCTGACCTCCTGCGGCTTCGCCACGAGCCAGATCCCACCTGGGCCCTGACGCACCGTCAGCCCCATGCCCAGCACGAGCTTCTCGAGGGTCGCGTCGATCGCCCGGATCGCGGGGGCGGCAGCGGCCTTTTGATCGGGGGGCGGGGTGATGGGCGGGATGTAGGCTCGAAGCTGCGCCAGCGCCTCACGGGGCGATCGCGGCTCTCCGGTGATCTTCGTCTCCAGCCAGGCGGCCGAGACGGGGGCGATGAGCCCGTAAAAGTCGACGGTCTTCTCGTAGTACGTGCGGAAGGCCTCCGGGAGCCTCGCGCGCGCGTCGTCGCCGTCCCAGGCCGCCACCACGGCGGACAGCAGCTCGACCACGGCGCCCGTCCGATGGACGTGGTCGGCGAAATCCCCGTCGCTGTCCTCCTCATCGACTTCCGCGAAGTCCTTCTTCCACTCCTTGCGCGCCTGCGACAGCAGGCGCCGCGCTCGTTTGTTGGGGCGAGCGAAGAGGAGCCAGGGCGCGCAGGACTCGAAGTGGGTGGCGTCTGGATCGAGCTTCTCCGCGATCCTCTCCGCCTCCGCCTCGTCGGCCGCGCCGGAGGCCATCCATTCGAGCAGCAGCGCGAGGGCACGGGCCTCCTCGTTGCCGCCGTTCCGCAGATCGGCGACCCGGGCGGCGAGGTGCTCTCGCCCGCGGTCGAGCTGGCCGAGCACGGCGAGCCGGAAGAGGTCGTCCTCGCCCCTATCGAGGACGAGCGGCGCTTTGTCGAGCCGATCCGCGAAATGTTCCCAGTCCGTGCGCTTCACGTACACACCCTCGCTGGCGAGCGCGCGTCGCGCGGCGCGTAGCTCGTCGCGGAGCGCGCGGCTGTCGGCGCGCGCGCACCCCTGGCGTCCGACGATGGCGATCTGGGCGACGGGATAGGTGTTACGGCGGCTGGGGGCGACGAGCCATGACGAAAGCGCGCAGGAGTCCTCTTCCGGGACCTGCCCCATCACGAAATCTCGCGCGAGGGTCCAGAGAACGGCCGCGATCAAACCCACGAGGATGGCCGCGTTGCGCGCGGCCCATGCGGGCTCGCGGAGCAGGATCACGAGGAAGCCGATGAGGAGCGCGCCGAGCGCGAGGAGGCTGAGGTGGCGGCGGGTCATGGGGAAGTTCTGCGTCCTTCTACCGTGCAGCCGCGGCGAAGGCGACGGCTCTGGCGCTCGACCTGCCCTGCCTTCCTCCACAACGGTCCACAAACAGATTTCGCTTTCCCGCCTCCGCCTCCCACGAGCGATTACGCCCCTTCGTAATACGAGTATTCGAAGCCGTCGGCGATGGAAAGCGTCGTCGACTGGAACCCGTTCTTCCCCGATTGCATGTATTCTACGAACGGCCGCAGCGCCTTCTTGAACGTGAAGATGTTGTCCGCGAGCACCACCGAACCTTTGCGGAGCTTCGGCTTGAGCAGCTCGAGCACCGGCATGTACAGGTCTTTCCAGCCGTCGAGCAGCACCATGTCCACCGGCCCTGGCACATCGCGCAGCGTCTGGAGGGCGTCGCCGAGCCGCACCTCGGCCACCTCGCCGAAACCCGCGACCCGGAGGTTGTCGGTCGCGACCGCGTGCTTGCCCGGCTCCAGCTCGGTGCCGATCACCTTCCCTCCCCCATTGTCGGTCACCGCCGCGGCGAGGTAGAGGGTCGAAAGGCCAAACGATGTCCCGAACTCGACGATCGACCGCGCGCCCACGGTGCGCGCCATCAGGTAGAGAAAACGCCCCTGCTCGGGCGAGACGGGCAGATAAAGATCACGCGCCGCCCCGGCCATGAAGATTTCCGTCACCGTCTGGCCGCGGAGAAGGCCCTTGGCCAGGGCCGGCACCTTGAAGGGGAGCTTCAGGTAGTCTCCACGCGCGCGGCGGTGCAGCCGGTCGAGCAGGTCGCGCACATCCGCGCGGTTCAGCGAGTTCGGGGAAGCCGTCGTCGTGTCCATCGAATCACCTCGTGCCGCGCACTGTAGCGGCACGTCTACGCCCGGCGAAGGGGGAAGGCACTGTCCCAACATTCCTTCACACGGGCTTCACGCGGGACGCACGTGGGTGCCACTTCGAGCGCAGCGGCCTCGTGCGGCAGCGGAATCGTCTCCCCACGCAATGCCGCGGAACCGGTCTTGCCGCCGGCCGCTCGTCATGGCAGCGTGGCGGCTGGAGGCGATTCGAATGCGCGCGTCGTGGCCTGTACTTTTGTGGATTCCCCTGGTCTCCGGTTGCATCCCTCGGGGCTCGGCCCGGGACATCACGCCGAACCCCGCGGGGGTCGCGCATTCCGCGCCATTCGAGGGTTTCCGGCGCGGCATCAACCTGGGCAACGCCCTCGACGCGCCGAGCGAGGGGGCTTGGGGGGTGACGCTCGACGAGCGCCATTTCGAGATGGCGGCCGCCGCCGGCCTGGATCACGTCCGGCTCCCGGTGCGCTTCAACGCGCACGCGCAGGCGAGCGAGCCGTTCACCCTCGACGCGGCCTTCCTCGGGCGCGTCGACTGGGCGCTCGATCGGGCGACGGCGCGGGGGCTCTCGGTGATCCTCGATTTCCACCACTATGAAGAGCTGATGAAGGACCCGGCCGCGCACAAGGAGCGGTTCCTGGGGATCTGGGCGCAGCTCGCCGAGCGCTACGCGAACCGCCCCCCGAGCGTGGTCTTCGAGCTGCTCAACGAGCCCAATGGAAACCTGAACGCCACCATCGTCAATGAGATCTCCAACAAGGCCATCACCCTCATCCGGGCGAAAAACCCCACGCGGCGGATCATCGTCGACGGCTACTTCTGGGCCTCGGCGGATTGGCTGGACGAGCTCGTCCTGCCCGAGGACGACCCCAACCTGATCCCCACGTTTCACATGTATCAGCCCATCCTCTTCACGCACCAGGGCTCGCCGTGGATGGATCCGGAATATGGCACGACCGGGATCGTCTTCCCCGGCCCCCCGGCCGCGCCGCTCACGCCTGTCCCCGCGGCGCAGCGGGTGGGCTGGGTGAACGATTGGTTCACCCGCTACAATACACAGCCCGCGTCGCAGAACCCCAATGGGCCGGCGGGGGTGCGGGCCGAGTTCGAGAAGGTGGACCGCTACATCCAGGCCACCGGGCGCCGGGTCTACATGGGCGAGTTCGGCTGCATCGACAACGCCGATCAGCCATCACGCGCGACCTACGTGCGCCTGATCCGGCGCGAAGCCGAGCTGCGAGGCATTGCCTGGGCCTATTGGGACGATGGGGGCAGCATGAAGGCCATGGACGTCAAGACCGGGAACTGGGTGACGTACCTGCAAGACGCGCTCTTGCGCTGATGCTTGGCGACGTCAGCGCGAAACCCGCACGACCCGGATCCGCGGCCGGCAATCCGCGCCGGCCTCCACGAATGCCAGCGCATTCCGGCCGCCGGCGGCGGCGCCTGCGATCGTACATCCCCCCTGGGCATCGTCGCGCGCCACGGCGGAGGCGAGGATGTCCTGGGAGCGTTTGTCGATGAGCGAGAAGACCAGCGGGCCCGAAAGCATGTGGCTGCCGATCCAGAGGGCCGGCCCAGCGTCGAAGAGGTGCTTCGCGTAACGCCCCGGGAGCCGGCGCGCCGTGGTGCTCGCGCGCGGCAGAAGTGCGAATTCGAGCGGGCGATCGAGCACCACGTCGTCGTTCGTCGCGGGACGGGGCAAAGAGAGGATGATGGCGACGTCGCCGACGACGTGCGCGCCGACGCCCGTCCCCGGGCGGAGCAGATCGCCCTCGTGCACGCGGCCGTCGGGGGTGCGGAAGGTGATGTCCTTCGCGCCCGATTCGTCGGATCGAAGGACGAGCGCCGAGTCGGGGATCTTCTCCACGCGTTCGAATGCGCCCGTATCACGATTCACCCGGCGAGGGGCCGCGGCTTCGCCCTGGGCGTGGGGGACGCGGAAATGGAGCGTGCCGTCGACGTCGTGGGTCTCGATCGAGGAATGCGCGTCGACTTCGAAGCGCTCGAGGACCTCCCCGGTGACGGAATGGCGGGTGGTGAGGGAGAGGTCGTCGAGGACGACGAGCACGCGGCCGACCGCGAGGAGCCGGAGGGTGCCTGCGCGCGTGGGGAGGGCGTCTTTCAGGACCCGGTCGTCGCGCAGCGTTTCGAGTGGGAAGCGGTGCAGGGCGCCCGCCCAGGTGCCGACCCAGAGGTGGTCGTCGGTGACGGCGAGGACACGGGCGGCGGGGACGTCGAGGGTGGCCGACGTGGTGATCACGGAGGCCGCGCGGGGGCCGGGTTGCGGGGCTGCGGGGCGCGGGGACTCGATGGTGACGACGTCGGGGTGGCTGCCGGCGGGGGTCACGGCGCACGCGGGGCTCGCGGCGAGGACGGCGAGGACGGCGAGGACGGCGAGGAGGACGGTGGCGCGACTCAAGACGGTCTCCTGCGGAGAGGTCGAGGGTCGCAGGACGAACGGGCAGGGGCAAGGCGGAAGTCGGGCGCCCCCCTCAACCCTCCCTCACGACGGTCCCATCCCCCCCCAAAACGCTCCCAACCCTTTTCGAAAACACCGCCATCCCTCTTCAAGAGGCTCTCGCCCCTCCCGGAGGACGCTCTCGTCCCTCCCCTCGAATGCCATCCCCCCTCTCCGAGACCCTCCCGACCGCCGCTCGCGACCCCTCGTCCCTTCCGGGACAGGGTTCTCATGCACCCCAAGGACACGCGCGACCCTCTTGCAGGAGGGTCGCGTCCTTCCCTGGAGGCCCTGTCCTTCCTCCCCGAGACACCCGCGCCCCTTCCGGAGGAGGCTCTCCTCCCCCTCGACCACGCTCCCGACCCTCTTGCAAGAGGGTCGCACCCTCCCGGAAGACACGCGCCTCTGTCTCTGGAGACCGTCTCCCCCCTCCCGGAGACGGTCTCCCCCCACCCGGCGCCGTCGCGTGTGCCTTCAGGGTGTTTCGTGATCTTCACGAAAAAGAAACACAGAATTGCACCTGTCGCCCCACACACGCGCGGCGCTGCTTGCTCGGTCACCTGATCGTATACGAAGAAAATTATATGGATTTGCCGTCAGAGTCTTCGCTGCTATCTTCGGCGCCTCAACCTGCTTACCACGAGGAGTCTCCAATGCGCTGTCTAGCTCTGCCCTTTCTTGCCATGAGCTTTTTCGTCGTTGGTTGTGGTGGTATCGATTCCCAGGAGCCGTCCGAGCTGCTCGGGACACAAGAAGCGCCGCTCACCGAGACCGATGTCGATGTGGCGCCGGAATGCCAGGGGATCATCGATTTCCTCAACGTGGCGTCGTTCCAGACGCTGGATCAGTATCTGCCGAGCGACGTGGCATCGAACCTCGTGGGGTATCGCGCCCTTTCGCCCTTCGCGACGCTGGCGGACGTCTCCTCCGTTCCGCTCGTCGGTTCCGCGCGCCTCGAGCAAATCGAAGGCGGGGCGCGGAGCGAGGGGTATATCGGGGCGAGCTGTGTCGGAATCATCGACGAGCTGGCGGTCTCCGCCGACGACGCGGCCCGGATGGTTTCGCTGGTGAATTCGGTCAGCTCCACGGAGCTGCACGACATCCTGCCCTACGCGTGGAACGGCGCGGTGAACCTCCTCAACCTGCGGCCCTTCACGACGGTCGAGAGCATCGCCGCCACGGCGGGGATCGGCTCGGTGAGCCTGCGGAACCTCCGGAACGCCGCGACGTTGAGTGATCCCCTCGAGGACCTGATCGCGGCGGTGAACGCGCTGCCGCAGCCTGATTTCGGCGCGGTCATGGCCCGCCACTTCGACAGGTACGAGCTCACGACGGGGTCGCAGTACTATTCCATGCAGGGGCTGGAGTGCTTCGGGATCGATCCCGACTCCCTCCCCTATGGCACGAGCATGCGCTCCAACCTCGCCGACGCGGCAGAGGTGCGCGCGGAGGTCGAGGCCACGGTCGATTATGCGAACCGATATGATCAGCTCCCTGCGAGCGTCGTCGCGCAAGGGCTCGCGAACCTCGACGCGCGGATCACGGGGCGCTCCTTCAAGGGCTGCTATTTCAGCTACGCGCACGATCCCTGGAGCGGGAACAACGTCGCGTTCTTCGTCGATACCGTCTCCGGCTTCAGCGTGCTGACGGAATCGTACTGGAGCGAATGAGCCGACGCGCTCCTGCCGCCGGCGCTCGGGGCCCATAACCCGCCACGTTCCCTCCCGCCTACGGAGCCGCTCCTCCGCCGCCCCGCTGCCCCCGCCGCCCCCTCTCCCCACCGCATTCGAAGATCCCACGAGCTCGTGGAGCTCCTCGGCCGCGCCCTCGAAAGCAAGCGCTGACGAGAGCAGGTATGCCACGCGGGAGCGGACGGAATTGCGTTGACCTCGGCACCACCTGCGGAGTATGCGGCGCCACGGGGGGACGTGGAAGAGGTGGAACGAGCATGCTTCTCAGGGATAAGGTGATCATTGTCACCGGCGCGACGTCGGGCATCGGCGAAGCGACGGCGCTGGAGGCCGCGCGCCAGGGCGCGAAGGTGGTGCTCGCGGGCCGGCGCGAAGAGAAGGGCGAGGCGCTCGCGGAGCGCATCCGCGGCGAGGGCGGCAAGGCGCTGTTCGTGCGCACGGACGTCTCCGTGCCCGCGGACATCGAGGCGCTCGTGGCGCGCACGCTGCAGGCCTTCGAGCGTCTGGACGGCGCGTTCAACAACGCGGGGATCCCCGGGCCGCTCGGATCACTCGCGGACCTGCCGCTGGACGAATACCGCAAGCTGATGACCGTGAACCTGGATTCCGTGCTCCTGTGCATGCAGCACCAGATCCGGGCCATGCGCAAGAGCGGGGGCGGGGCCATCGTCAACTGCGCCTCGATCCTGGGCATGGTCGGTGCGCAGACCTTCGGCGCGTATTCGACGGCGAAGCACGCGCTCGTCGGGTTGACCAAGGCCGCGGCGCTCGATTACGCCGCCGAGGGGATCCGCGTGAACGCGGTGCTGCCCGGGCCGGTGGAGACGGAGATCTGGAGCCACGTGAACCAGGGCGACGCGGTCTTCGCGGCCTTCACGTCGGGCGTGCCGATGAACCGTTATGCGCGCTCGGAAGAGATCGGCAGGCCCGTGGTGTTCCTGCTCTCGGATTGGTCGTCGTACGTGACGGGGACGTCTCTCGCCATCGACGGCGGATACATGATCCGCTGAGGGGATTCAGATCGCCCGGAGATCCGCCGTCCATTCCCCGACGGTGCGGCATTCGGCGTCGTGGGATTCGTCGCGAAAGGTCTCGGCGAGCCCTTGCGTGTACCAAAGCCGCATCGACGGGCGGTCGAGCATCCGCGTCGTGTAGGCCGCGGCGGCGTCCCCGAGGGCGAGCCCGTACGTCTGCACGCGGAAGACGACCGGCGCGAAAAAGGCGTCCACCGCCGTGAACGTGTCCCCTGCGAGATAGGGCCCGCCGAACCGCGTGAGCCCCTCGGTCCACAAGGCCGAGATCCGCCCCACGTCGCGCAGGAGCGCAGGCGGCGTCTCGCGCAAACGCACGCGAATGCCGATGTTCATGCTGCAAAGCGAACGCAGCACGGTGAAGCCCGCGTGCATCTCGGCGGCCGCGCTGCGCGCAAAGGCGCGGGCCTCGGCGTCGCGTGGCCAGACGCCGGGGTGCCGCTCGGCCAGATATTCGACGATCGCGAGCGAATCCCATACCACGCGCCCCTCGTCGACGAGCGCCGGCACCTTCCCGGCCGGCGTGAGCGCGCGGAAGGGCGCCCACGCGGCCTCGTCGCCGAACGGGAGCAGCCGCTCCTCGAAGGGAATGCCGGCCTCCTGCATGAGGACCCACGGCCGAAGCGACCAGGACGAATAGTTTTTGTTCGCGATGTAGAGGGTATACACGGGGGGCACTCTACCCCGGCCGGGCCCGCGCGCAAAGGACCCAAGGTTCTGCCCGGTCGGGTCCCATGAACCCCTCGACGGTCGCGAGGCCGTGCTAAGACAAACCGAGGAGGTTGTCATGGCGAAGTACGTCGATGGTTTCGTGGTCCCCGTCCCCAAGGCCAACGTGGAGGCGTATCGCAAGATGGCGGAGGAGATGGGCAAGGTATGGCGGGAGTACGGCGCGCTCGAGTACATCGAGTGCGTGGCCGACGACGTCCAGCCCGGCAAGCTCACGTCGTTCCCGCAGGCCGTCCACCTGAAGGAGGACGAGACGGTCGTCTTCTCCTACATCGTCTACGAGTCGCGCGAGCATCGCGATCGCGTCAACGAGCAGGTCATGAAGGACCCGCGCGTCGCGAACCACAAGCCGGAGGACACGCCCTTCGACGGCAAGCGCATGTTCTGGGGCGGCTTCTCCGTTCTCGTCGCGCTCTGATCGAGCCCCGCGACGGCGCACGGCACCCGGTTCGCGGGTGCCGTGCCTCCGCGCGATCCCCCCTCAGAATCGATAGACCAGGATGTTCTTCTCCGCGACCCCGAGGAAGACGAGCGCGTGGAGCTTCGGCATCCAGAGCATGCGGCGGCGCACGAGGGTGTTGCCCTCCGTGAGCGAGGGGGTCGGGCCGTCCTGCACCAGCCGGCCGAGCGTCCACGGCTCCGTCGTGGGATTGAGCTCGAACCAGCCGAGCTTGCCTTCCTTGGTCTTCGCCGCCACCCAGTAGCGGTCGAGCGGCGGGATGTACACCATACCGGCGCCACCGTCGCCCACCGGGAAATCGACCGCCGAGAGGCCGTCCGCGTATTGCACGGTGCCGCTCTTCACGACCTTGCGTTCCTTCACGTTGAAGAGCTGGTACAGGCCCTTGGCCGCGTACTGGCCGGTCGCGGGATCTTCCGGCACCTTGATGATGCCAACGAGATCGCCGAAGCGCGCATCGGCGGCGCCGTTCCAGTCCCAGCCATTCCAGGAGGTTCCCTCGCCGGTCCAGTTCGACGTGTTCATGTCGAAGGTGTTGCTCCACGGCCCGTTGGAGCCACACGACGCGACGAGGACCTGGTCCTTGTACTCGTCGTAAATGGCGAGGTTCTCCTCGCCCAGCTTGTATTGCCAATCCATGGCGGGCAGCCGCTTGTAGACCCACTTGCCCTCGTCGCGCGAATAACGCCAGAGGCGCCGCACGGCCATCACGAGCTCGTTGGTCTTCGGCGCGTACACCACGCCCGAGTACGTGTGGCGCGCCGTCGGCTGCCGATCCCAGTAGACCTCGTCGTAGAACCAGTCGTTCTCCTCCTTCAAGGTGCCCGCGGCGACGGCGGCGTCGAACTCCGCGGAAGACTCCGGGCAGCTCGTGAAGGTGCTCGCCGACTTGTAGGCTTCGCTCCACTTCGTGGTGTCCGAGGGGAGGTGCTCGATGGCATAGGCCATCCGGAACGCGTCGAACCGGTAAATGCCATTGTTGCTCGAATCGGCGTGCCCGCCGGAGGAGACCCACCACGCGCGGCTGCCCTCCGGGTCGAACGCGGGGGAGTTCCACGCGGTCGTGACGGCGCTCCAGTCGCCCGAGCCATAATCATTCCAGCCCGGGACCTTCTCCTTTACCTCGGCGTCGAGGGCATCGAGCCTCGTACCGTTCACCTCGATCCATTGTCCGCCGGGCACGAGCGCCCACGAGTCGGCATTGACGAGGCCGTTCTCGTCGCGGCCCGGGGTCCACACGTTGCCTTCGAGAGAGCCGATGTCGCTCCCGGTCCCCCAATCCGCGTCGGGGCCCGGCAACGTCACACCGGCCCCCTCGCCGCCGGCCCCCCCGCTGCCACCACTGCCGCCCGATCCACCCGATCCAGAAGAGGACGCGCTCGACGGCTCGTTCGGCGTGCTGGACGAATCGCCGCAAGCCGCAAACAGCACCGTGAGCCCGACGAGCGGGAGCCAAAGCCGCGGGGAAAGCAAGCTTGATTTCAGCATATTCGAAACTCTTTCTCCCGACGGCAATGACCCATCGTCGGGATGCGGTGCCGATACCTCTCTCGATATCGGCGATGTCACTTCATGGCTGGACGCTAGCACGTCGAATCCATCCCAGGGAAGCGAAGCCGCGTCTCGACGGTGTGATGCTTTCGTGAACCACATCCATACTCGAATCATGTGGTGTCACACGAAGCCACGAACCCAACCGATCGAATCCATTGCATTTCGCAATCGGACGTGGTTGTGCTGTCGACGGTCCGGACGACAACGCCTTCTTTTGCAAGCACACGGCAGGCTTCGGCCCAAGGCCGATGTGCCCGGAGATTGCTGATGAGGAACCTTGCTTTTTCGTTGACCCCGACCCTCGCCACGCTCGCCTTCCTGGCGGCCTGCGGCGGCACGGATCCTGCCGGCGCAGGTGGTACCGGCGGCACGGGCGGCACCGGCGGTCCTTCTCCGCTGGGGGAAACGTTCACCAGGGTCGTCGTCGTCGATCGAAGTGGCGCCGCGTCCGATCGGCAGGACGTGCGGGTCACGTTCGCGCAGCCCTTCGCGGTCGGCGACGTGCCCGCCGGCGCCACCGTGGCGGCGCGTATCGAGGGCGTGGAGGTTCCCCTCCAGGTCGACGCCAAAGCGACGCACGCCGACGGCTCGCTCCGCCACGCCGTGCTGACGGCGCGTATTCCCACGTTGCCAGGCAGCGGGAGCACGACGCTCGAGTTGTATCCCGCGGAGGCCGGCGAGAATGGCACCTCCGTCGCGGCGTCGGATCTCCTCGCGACGACGTTCGACGCCAAGGTTTCGGTGGACCTCGCGGGCGCGCATTACGAGGCGTCCGCGCGCTCGCTCCTCGAAGCCAAGGAGGGACCCGCCTGGCTCGACGGCCCCTTGGTCTCCGAGTGGTCCGTGGTGGCGCCGGTGGCCGGCCCCGACGGCGCGCACCCGCACCTCACGGCGCGGTTCGACGTGCGCGCCTATGCGGGCAAGCCGAGCGCGTTCGTGAGCGTGACCGTCGAGAACGACTGGGCGTACGAGCCGAACCCGCAGAACTTCACCTACGATCTCGCAATCGACACCGACGAGGCGTCCATCTCCACGAAGAGCGGGCTCGTTCATCTTCGACGGGCGCGCTGGCGCAAGGCATTCTGGTGGGGGGAGGATCCCAAGGTCGACGTCCAGCACGACATTCCTTATCTGCTCTCCACCGGCGCCGTCCCGCACTTCGATCCCACGCTGGTGCCGGCCGAAGCGGCGCTCGCGAACATCGATGCGCAGTACGGCGAAAAGGTGTACGAGCCCATGGGGATCGGCCTGGCAAACCCCTACATGCCCGCCACCGGGGGAAGGCCCGATATCGGCCCGATGCCGGGCTGGAGCGCGATGTGGCTCCTCTCCATGGATGAACGCGCGAAGCGGGCCACGCTCGGGACCGCGGACGGCGCGGGGAGCTGGCCCATCCACTTCCGCGACAAGGAGACCGATCGTCCCGTGTCGCTCGAAGACCACGCGTACATGACCTTGCTCGGCAATCCCGGGGACGCCGTCAATCCCGAGACCGGCGTCTCCGACGCGTTCCCCGCCTGCGCGGGCGACTGCACGAGCCCCTTCGATCCCGATTCGGCGCACCAGCCTTCGTTTGTCTACTTGCCTTATCTGCTCACCGGGGATCGCTACTACCTGGAGGAGCTCCAGTTCTGGGCGAACTTCAACATGCTCCAGTCGAACCCGGGGTACCGCGGACAGGAGAAAGGGCTCGTGCAATTCGATCAGACACGCGGCCAGGCCTGGTCGCTGCGGACGTTGGGGCAGGCGGCGTACATCACGCCGGACGCCGATCCGATGAAGAAGTATTTCACCGACCGCGTCGGTTATAACCTCGACTGGTACAAGACCACCTACCTCGACCATCCGGACGCGAACGCGCTCGGCATCATCACCAATGGTTATTCGGTCTACGACGACGGCACGGTGGCGCCGTGGATGGATGACTTCTTCACGTGGAGCGTCGGCCACCTGGTTTCGCTCGGCTTCGAGGACGCGCGGCCGCTGCTCGATTACAAGGCGAAGTTCCCGGTCGGGCGGATGGTCGGTCCCGACTTCTGCTGGATCTTCGCGAGCGTCTACCACATGCGCGTGAAGGACACGGCCCAAGGCACGTTCTACCCGACGTTCGCCGAGGCCTACAAAGCGACGCTGGCGCTGGAGGGGCAATCGGCCCTGGAATCGGCGTCCTGCGGCGGCGCGGAGATGGCGGCCGCGCTCATGCTCCAGGAAGGCGAGATGGTCGGTTACTCGCCCAGCACGGAGGGGTATCCTTCGAATCTCCAGCCGGCGCTCGCGGCGGCGGTGGAATCGAAGATCCCGGGCGCCAAGGAGGCGTGGGACCAGTTCATGGCGAGGAGCGTGAAGCCGGACTACAGCACGGAGCCGCAATTCGCGGTGGTGCCGCGGCCGTGATGCTCACCCCGCCCCTTCCATCTCCTTCGTGACCCGCGCCTCCGGGTACCGCGCGAAGGTGAGGGCCGCGAGGACGAGGATCGCCGTGGCGAGCGGGCCCGTGACCTGCACGCCGAGGGGCTTGTCCGTGGAGCTACCGAGGGCGTCTTTCACCCACTGAAAGACGCCCGTCGAGACGCCGAGCGAGATCTTCTGCAAGAACCCCTGCGCCCCGAAGAACATGGCCTCGCGGCGCTGGCCCGTGCGCCGCGTGGACGCCTCGCACACGTCCGCGAGAATGGCGTTCGGGATGGCCATGAAGATCGCGACCGGGACGCCCGCGAGCGCGAAGATGACCATGCCGAGCCGGACGTCGTGGACCCACGGGAGGAGGGTCATCAATCCGCCGAAGACGAGGGACGAGGCGATCATCGTGCCCTTTTTGGAGAAGCGCCGCGTCAGGCCGCCGAGCAAGGGAAACGCGAGGGCGGCCACGCCGAACATGGGGCCGAGGAGCTTGCCCACCTCCGCGAGCGGGCGGCCCATGAGCACCTCGACATAAAACGGCACGCCCGTCGAGATCATGTTGAACGCAAAGAAATACAGCGTGTAGCCGAGGACATACGTCAAAAAGGCGCGGTCCGCGAAGGTGGCGCGCAGCGAATCCACGAGGCCGAGGTGGCTCGGCTCGGCGCCGGAGGCCTCCGCGCGGATCACGAGGCGCCGTTCGTCGAGGAACACGACGGGCAGGAGCATCAGGACGAACGAGAGCAAGGCGAGGGCTCCGGCCATGGTCTGGAGCTCGACGCGGTCGTTGCCGCCTTTGCCGAGGAAGAGGGCCGGGGCGACGACCATGACGCCGAGCGCGCCGAGGAGGGCGGCGGCCGCGAGCAGGGTCGAGAGCGAGGTGTTTTCCTGCTTGTCGGGGGCGATCTCGGGCAGGAGCGCGAGGTAGGGCGCGACGTAGACCGAAAACATCGCGTAATAGGCCGTGAGCATGGCGCCGAGCCAGACGACGTTGACGAGCGAGGTGGCGGCCGTGGGCGGGAAAAAGATGAGGCCCGCCGTGAGCGCAAGGGGAAAGACACCCGCGATCATGAAGGCGCGGCGGCGGCCGAGGCGGTGCTTGCTGCGATCGGACCAGTTCGCGACGATCGGGTCCCAGAAGGTATCGAAGCCCCGCGCGACGAGGTTGAGGAGGAGGTAGGTCGGGATCGCGCCGGCGAGAAACGCGGGGATGAGCGCCGTGCCTTTGTCGTCGGGCGGCGCGTAGAGCCGGAGGACGTAGGTCGTGACGAGCTGGTAGCCGATGACGTTCCCCGTGTTCCCCGCGGCGTAGACGAGCTTGTTCCAAAACGAGAGCCTGGCCCGGGGGACGGCGGCGAGGGCGGTCATGGTTCGGGACGATACCGCAAATCGCTTCGGGCTTGACAAGCGGGGCGAAAACGCGACGTGTTTTCTCATCATGAACGTGCTTCGCAACACCCTGGGCTCGTGCTTCGTCTCCTTCGCCGCGCTCGCAGCCCTCGGATGCGGGGGCGATGAATTGGGCGGCACCCCCTCGGGCACGAGCCTCGGCGCAGGCGCAGGGCCCGGATCCGGCAGCGGAAGCGCGAGCAGCAGCGCGAGCGGGAGCGGCGGCCTCGGCGGGAGCGGCGGCGGCAGCGCGAGCGGCAGCGGCGGCGGCGGCGCGGGCGGCAGCGGCGGCGGTGGGGGCAGCGGCGGCGGCAGCGCGGTATGTTTACCGCCTGTGGGGACGCCGGCGTCCGGGACGGGCACCTGGTACGACGCGCCGAACCAGGCGTCGGTCGTCGTGCAGGACGCGGCGAGCTGCGCGCGGACGTACGTGCTCTCGACCACGGGGCCGCTGCGCGACGATAACCCGGCGAATCCGCGGACGATCACGGAGGTGCCTGGACAACCCGTGCTGCGGACGGGGCACGACATGCTCGACGCGCTGTATGCGCTGGCCGTGGAGGAGGCGCGCGAGTGCTCGGTCTCGGCGATCAGCGATTATGCGTTCAATGGCGGCAATCCCCTCCCCTGCCCCCCAGGCGGCTGCTTCGAGACGGGGCGGCTCTGGAAATACGTCTGGACGCGGGACACGTCGTATTCGGTGGCGCTCGGGCTCTCGCTGCTCGATCCGACGCGGGCGAGAAACTCGATGGAGTTCAAGACGAGCCAGCGGCGCGACGGGACGAAGCGCGAGATCGTGCAGGACACGGGGACGGGCGGGAGTTATCCGATCTCTTCGGACCGCGTGGTGTGGGCGATGGGCGCGTTCGAGCTCTTGAAGCACCTCGACGGCGCGGAGCGGACGGCGTTCCGGGACCTCGCGTACGAGGCGATCACGAATACGGCCGAGCGGGATCGGCTCGTGGTGTGGGACAAGGCGGACGGGCTTTATCGCGGCGAGCAATCGTTCCTCGACTGGCGCGAGCAGACCTATCCCGGGTGGGTCGCGACGGATACGGCGCAGATCGGGATGAGCAAGGCGCTCGGGACGAACATCGGGCACCTCGTGATGCTCGGCGTGGCCGTGAAGCTCGCGGAGGAGAAGGGGGACGCGGCGGCGAGCCAGAAATACGCGGGCTGGGCGACGGCGCTGCGGGACGCGATCCGGGCGCGGCTCTTCTTGCCGGAGCGGCAGATGTATTCGACGTTCGTGACGACGTACCTCGACCCGGCGCCGACGCTGCAATACGATCTCCTGGGTTCGGCGTTCGCGGTGCTGTTCGACGTGGCGACGAAGGCCGAGGCGGAGGAGATCGTGGCGCGGTATCCGCACCTGCCGAAGGGCCCGCCCGTGATCTGGCCGCAGCAGCAGGGGACGCGGATCTATCACAACCGCGCGATCTGGCCGTTCGTGACGGCATTCTGGGCGAAGGCGGCCGCGAAGGCGGGCAACGCGGACGCGATCGACAACACGGTGCGCTCGCTCGTGCGCGGCGCGGCGCTGAACCTCTCCAACATGGAGAACTTCGAGGCCGTGACCGGGGCGAACTGGAAGGAAGAGGGGCCGACGAGCGGGCCGGTGGTCAATTCGCAGCGGCAGCTCTGGAGCGTGGCCGGGTTCGTCGGGGTCGTGCACGACGTGATCTTCGGGCTCGAAGCGACGCAGACGGGACTCCGGTTCGCGCCGAAGATCACGCGGGGGATCCGGAATACGCTCTTCGCCGGCATGGATGAAATCACGCTGTCGGGCATTCGGTACAAGGGGAAGCGGCTCTCGGTGAAGGTCAAGCTGCCGGCGGCGTCGGGCGACAATGGCGTGCTCGACGTGACAGCGGCGCGGCTCGACGGGCAGGACGTGGGGACGGGCTTCGTGGACGCGGCGGCGCTCGGGCAAGACAGCGTGTTCGAGATCGAGCTCGGCGCGGGCGCAGCGTCGACGAAGGGGATCACCGCGCTCGGGGACGCGGAGATCGCCGATTACAAGAACGTGTTCGGCCCGCACACGCCCTCGATCACGAGCGTCGGGATCACGAACGATCGGGTGTTGCTCAACTTCTCGGTGGCGGAGAATGCGAGCGACGTGACGCTCAACGTGTACCGTGACGGGACACGGATCGCGCAGGACCTGCCCGGAGGCACGACGTCGTACGTGGACACGGGGAGCACGGAGCACACGACGAAGACGTATTGCTACACGGTGGAGGCCGTCTACAAGACGTCGGGCAACGCGTCCCAACGCGCGCGGCCCTGGTGTTACTGGGGGCCGAGCAATGCGCGGATCCAGTCGTTCGGCGCGCAGCAGAGCTTTTCGGCGACGGGCGGGACGCTCGTCTTCAACCACGGCCGCTGGCATTACGAGAGCTGGGGCGATCCCGGGCATACGATCACGGTGGCGAACGTGACCGCGAAGCAATCGGGGCGGCATCTGCTCCAGGTGACGGCAGGCAACGGCGCAGGCGATTACACGACGGGGATCACCTGCGGGGTGAAGGCGATCGAGGTGTGGGACGGCGCGACACTCGTGGGCAGCGGGCAACTCACGATGCCGCACCTCGCGACGTGGGACGACTGGCGTGATTCGAACTTCGTGCCGGTCGACCTCGTGGCCGGAAAGACCTATTCGATCGTAATCCGGGAGGACGCCGGGTCAGGCAACATGAGCGACTTCGCCCATTTCGCCTCGTACAACGGCATGGGCGGCCAGAGCGGGCGCTTCAACAAGGTGAACATCTCGGAGCTGAAGGTGCTCGCGATCGGCTTGCCTTGAGCCACTGCGCCGGGGCGCTGCCCCGGACCCCGCGGGGGCTGTCCGCCCCTCGACCCGGACCAGGCACGGCCTGGACCGAGGGTGGAAGAACTGCGCTCCGCGCAGTTCTTCCAACGGGCCGGTGGCAAGACCA
>NZ_JARZHI010000120.1:0-19920 GCF_029946465.1 Polyangium sorediatum | reverse complement strand
GAACACGGCGTTTTTCGCCGATGTGGGCCACGACAGCACGAGCATCTATCGCGCACGCGCTCCGGGCTTCGAGCCCGACCAGTTCGTGCCGTCGAGCCGCCGCGGCCGCGGGCCTCGCTCCTCGCGCGCTGGGCACGCCGCGGTAGGTCGGCCGGCGCGCGCGTCGGTCCGCGCAGCCCCGGCGCGCGCTGCGGCCCCGGCGCGGCCTGTGACCCCGGCGCGACCTGTGACCCCGGCGCCGGTGGACCCTCGGGATGTCGAAGCCGAGGCCTTGCGCCGCGCCGATCTGAGCCACCCCGCCGCCGTGCTCACGGTCGTCGCGGCATTGCTCGAACAGCCCTCGACGGCGCCGATCGGATACATGATCCGGGCCCAGCTCTCGCTGGAGCGGGGCAACCCCGAGGCCGCCGTGGAGGACCTGCGGCGAACGTTGTTCCTGCGGCCCGAGCACCGACTCGCACGTTATTGGTACGTCATGGCGCTGCAAAGAGCCCGTCAGGTCACGCAGTCCCTCACGCAGGGACGCGCGCTGGAAGCACTCCTCGTGAATTCCCCGGCCGACGCATTGCTCGAGGACGGCGAGACCACGGCGGGGCAGCTCCTCGACGCCGTACGGTTCGTCAAGGAAGGACTGGTATGAAAGCACGACAGGAAAGCGACGCCGCGCGCGAGGAAATCCTCAAGCGACGCGCGGAGCGCCTGGCCGGGACGGCGAGCGACGACGGACCTCGCCGCATCGCCGCCCGGGTCGCGCTCGTCGGCGCGGGGGCGCAGCGCCTCGGGATCCCGGTCGAGGTGTTACGCGAGATCGTCACGATCCCCGAAATCACCGTGCTGCCGGGCCTTCCGCGCTGGCTGCTCGGCATCACGCACGTCCGCGGGGAGATCATCGGCGTCTTGGATCTCGCGTCGATCCTCGGCGCAGGCGGAGAGCGCGCGAGCGCCATGGCCGTCGTGGAGGGCGCGGGAGGGCCGCTCGGGTTGGCGGTCGAGTCCGTGCTCGGCTTCCGGGACATCCACGAGGACGAGCTGTCGGCGCAGATGAAGGCCGATTCGCATCGTCCCATTCAAGCCATGACCAAGGATCTCGTCGCGATCATCGACGTCGAGCGACTTCCCGTCGCGCAGGGCGAGGGGGAAAGCCCGGATGGGGCGACACGGGCGACCACGGATTGAGGAAAAACATGAACTTGACGATACGCGGCAGGATGCTGGCAGGGTTTCTGGCGGTCACCGTTCTCTCGGGCGTGCTCGGCATCGTGAGCGTCTACGAAGCGAGCAACCTGCGCAACGTCAGCAGGGACCTCGCGGAGGGCACCGTCCCGAGCGTCGATTCGCTCGGGATGTTGAATGCGAATACCTCCGATCTTCGCCTTCTCTACCTCAGCCACATCGACTCGACGAACGAGGGGGAGATGGGGCGCGTCGAGGTCGAGATCAAGACGCTGCAGGACACCATCGACAAGAGGATCCAGGAGTACGACCGCGCCATCACCACCGACGAGGAGCGGAGGCTCCACGACACGTTCGTCAATGCGCATCGGGCGCACCTCGCAGAAGCCGCGCGTCTCGTCGCGAGGAGCCGTAAAAACGAGAACGAGGAAGCCCGAAAGGATTTTTTCGCCGCGGCGAAGACGCATTACGACACCTCGAACATCGCGCTCGACGCGCTGCTCGATTACAACCGGCGTGAGGCGACGACCGCGTCCAATCAGGCGCAGGCCACGTACACCGAAGCGCGGAACATGTTGATCCTCGTCATCGGGTTCGTCCTCGCGGTGGCGGTCACGCTCGCCTTCTGGCTCTCGGGGACGATCGCGGCGCCCATCTCGCGGCTCGTCGAGGTCTTCCGCAAGATGGCGGCGGGCGACACCGCGGGCGCGTCGGAGGAGCTCAAGCAGGTCGACGTCGCCACGGGCAGCGTGCAGGCGAATGACGAGGTCGGCACCCTCGTCGGGGCGGCGCGCGAGATGACCGACGGGCTGCGGGCCGTGACGAAGAGCATGCGCGAGGGCGTCGCCCGGCTCTCCACGAACGCGACGCAGATCAGCGCCACCGCCAAGGAGTACGCCGGGACGGCGTCCGAGCAGGCCTCGGCGGTGACGGAGGTCAGCACGACCGTGGAGGAGATGAAGCAAACGAGCGAGGCCGCCGCGTCGAGCGCGCGCGAGGTCGCGCAGATCTCGGACGAGGCCGCGAAGAACGGCCACCTCGGCCGCGACAGACTCTTCGAGGCGATGGCGATGATGCAGACGATCAACGAGCGCGTCGCCGGCATCGCGTCCCAGATCCTCCAGCTCTCCGAGCAGACCTCGCAGATCGCGACGATCGTCGACGCGGTGAGTGATCTCGCGGAGCAGAGCAACCTCCTCGCGGTCAACGCGAGCATCGAGGCCGCGAAGGCCGGCGAGCAGGGCCGCGGCTTCTCCGTCGTCGCGTCGGAGGTGCGCAGCCTCGCCGAGCAGAGCAAGCGCGCGACCCAGCAGATCCGGGGCATCCTCGCGCAGATCCAGAAGGCGACGCAGAGCGCGGTGATGGCGACCGAGGAGGGCACGAAGCGCTGCGACGACGGGCGCCGCGCCGTCGAGGCGGTGCGCGACATCGTGGAGAACCTGGCCGTGGTGCTGAGCGACAGCTCCGCCCGGGCGCGGCAGATCGCCGGCGCCTCGGCGCAGCAGGCCTCCAGCGTCGCGCAGATCGCCTCGGCCCTCGGCGGCATCTCGAAGGCCGCGCGGGACAACGCCACCGGCGTCCGGCAACTCGAAGGCGCGGTCGTGGACATCGAGCGTTTGACGTTTGACCTCAAAGCAACCAGCGATCGGTTCTAGCCGTGTCGCCCGCGGGAGCCGTGGGCCCGAGCGCGCAAGCGGAGAGGCGGGATGAGCCAGAGCGATAACGACGACATTTGGCCGTTGTTCTGCGACGAAGCGACGGAGGCGCTGGAGGATCTCGCCCGGGTCGTCGAGCGCTTCGCGGCGCCGGAGACGCTGGGCGACGCCTGGGCGCTCGAGCGAGCGCTCCGCATCCTCCACAACATCAAGGGTGCGGCGCGCGTCGCGGGCAGCGAGGGCGTCGAGGTCGTCGCGCACGGCCTCGAAGAGGCGCTCGGCGCCTACCGCCAGGAGGGCGTGCCAGTCGCCGAGGTGGTCACGCGCCTGCGCGACGGGATCGGCCTCATTTCGCGTTTCCTCGGGGGAGACACGCCCCTCGATGCCGCGCGTGTCTTCGCGGTCTCCTCGGAGCCGGTGACGATCTCCGAGCCCACGGTCTCCTCGGATCTCGCCCCCACGAGTGATGCGCTCCAGGCAAAGCAGGGCGTCCCGACGAGCCCCACGAGCGCGCTCACGGTGCGCGTCGAAGCGAGCCGCCTCGACGACTTGATGCATTTTGCCGAGGAGTTCCTGGTCGCGCAGGGGCGCAGGCAAGCGCGCCACACCGAGCTCGAGCAATGCCTCCTCGAGCTCTCGCAGATCGAGCGGGCGGCCTCGGGGGAGCTACGCGCGGCCCTCGGCGAAGTCACCCGCAGGCTGGATGCCCTGGTGGAGGCGAACCGGCAGGACGTGCAGCGCGCCGGGCACCTCGTCCGTGATTGGTCGGCCGCCATCAAGCGCGCCCGGATGCTGCCGCTCGCCGGGGTGGTGGCGCAATGGCGGCGGACGGTGGCAGAGACCGCGCACGCCGTCGGCCGCGAAGCGCGCCTCGTCGCGGACGTGGGGGACATCGAGGTCGACCGGCAGATCCTCGACGGCCTGCGGGATCCGATGATGCACCTCCTGCGCAACGCGGTGGATCACGGCATCGAGCCGCCCGACGTCCGGGAGCGCCAGGGCAAACCGCGCATGGGCACGATCCGCGTGCGCGCCCGAGCGCCCGGGATGATGGTCGAGCTCGAGGTGTCCGACGACGGACGGGGCCTGGATGCGGCTGAAATCGGGCGCCGGGCCGTCGAGCGGGGGCTCTTGTCGTCGGATCGGCTCGCGCGCATGAATGCCACGGAGACCGCCGAGATCGTCTTTTTCGCGGGTTTTTCCACGGCGCCGTCGGTCAGCCATGTGAGTGGCCGAGGCATGGGCCTCGATATCGTCAAGCAGCGGCTCTCGGAGCTCGGGGGCCACGTCCGCATTGCCGAGCCCACGATGGGCGGGGGCACGTTCCGGATGGAGGTGCCGGCGACGGTCGTCTCGACGAAGGCGCTCCTCGTGCGCACGGCGCGCACCGCGTACGCGCTCCCGACGGCCTACGTGGCGCGCGCGTTTCGGGTGGCCTCCTCCGAGGTGCAGGTCGTCGACGGCGTCGCGGCGGTGCCGGACGCCGAGGGCGAGCCGCTGCGGCTGCGGTGGCTCTCGGCGCTGATGCAGGAGCCCCGACAAACCGACGCGGCCAAACTCCTCGTCGTCGCGCTCTCCGACGGCGCGACGCGCCTCGGCGTCGTGGTGGACGAGGTCCTCGGGGAAGTGGAGTCCGTCGCCAAGGGGCTCCCCTGGAACCTCCCGCGCATTCCGGGCATCGCGGGGGCGATGATCCTGGGGAGCGGCACCTTGGCCATCGTCCTCGACGTGCCGCGCCTGCTCGATGTGGCGCGGGGTCGCCAGGGCGAGCGCACGGAGACGGTCC
This sequence comes from Polyangium sorediatum, assembly GCF_029946465.1. NCBI lineage: Bacteria > Pseudomonadati > Myxococcota > Polyangiales > Polyangiaceae > Polyangium > Polyangium sorediatum. The sequence goes on along the minus strand of NZ_JARZHI010000120.1, from coordinate 15,306 downwards.
ACGCGGCGGAGGCGGTGAAGAAACGACGTATTCTGGTGGTCGATGATTCGCTCACGAGCCGGACGCTGGAGCGGAACATCCTGGATGCCGCGGGATACGAGGTGGACACGGCGAACGACGGCGAGGCCGCCTGGCAAGCGCTGCAAGGGGGCGCTTACGATCTGGTCGTCTCGGACGTCCAGATGCCGCGGCTCAATGGCATGGAGCTGACCCAACGGATTCGCGCGCATCCCAAGCTCAAGAGCTTGCCGGTGATCCTCGTGACCAGCCTGGATCGGCCGATGGATCTCGCGCAAGGGAGCGCTGCGGGGGCCGACGAATACATCATCAAGGGCCGCTTCGATCAGCGCAAGCTGCTCGAGGCCGTGGCGCGCCTGATATGAGGCGGCCCGAACACGCTCATTTCCCGACCTGTTGCTCGAGATCGTCGAGCTCCTTCTTGTAATTGTCCGTGGTGATCTCGCGCGTCGCCTTGTCCTCGTAATCGGCGGGGACGGCGATCGCGGTGTCCGCGACGGGGCTCGCCTGGGAGGCCGCGCTCGCGGGCGTACTCTCCTGGCTCCCCGCGCGGCCCTCGCAGCCGAGGAGGACACACAGACCCATCCAGAGCAGATGCTTCATGAATCGCCTACTTTCGCGCCTGGATGAACTTCGAATACCGCGTGTTTTCTTGTTCCAGGATCTTCTTGGCCCGCTCGGCCGTGGCCGTGTCGCCGGACTGCTCGGCGAGCTTCTGGATCCGCTCGAGCCGCGCGATTCGCTCCGCGTGGTGCTTCATCTCCTGCTGGAGCGCTTCATCCATCGGGCGGCGCTGGAGCGACGCCTCCACCGCGGGGCGCTCCTTGTCGACCTGCGCCTTCCGCCGGGCGGCGCGACCGGGATCGTCTTCCCTCCGCGGCGCGGCCGGCGCGCCCGCATCCGGCGGCCCCGGGCGCAGCGTGTCCCCGGGCTTCCCCTGCGGCTCCCCGGGCGGTTTTCCCTGCGGCTCCCCGGGCTTCTCGGGCTCCCCGGGCCTGCGCGCGGCCCCGCCAGGACCTTCACCGGGCCTGCCGGACCGACCGCCGTGGGGCGCCGCCTCGATCCCCGGCTTCTGCGGCTGCCCTGCCGCGGGCGGAGCCGATTGCGCCCAAGCGCCCGCCGGCACGATTGCCATGAGCGCGGTCCACGTAAAGGCACGTCGTATCTGCCGCATCACTGACCTCCATCCTTGATCCGCTCCAATGCCCAGGCCGCGGAAAACCTGCTCGAACAGGCGCCCTGACCAACGAACACTCTGCCGCCGCGGCGTGAGCCGCTCATGAAGCCGGTCTTTGGGTTTGTTAACGGCGATTTCGCCTACGTTCGGCGGAACGCGTGCCCCCTCATCCCCGCGGATCCGCAATGGCGTCCGCGAGGTCCTCGATCAGCATGTCGATCCTGTCTGCGTGCGTGCGAAAGCAGAGCACGCAGACGCGGAGGACGAAGACCTCTTCTCCAAGCGCCGGATCATGCAAGGTCGTCCCCGTCAACATCAAGCGCTTTCGCTGATTGACGCGGGCGAGCACGCGCCGATTGAACGCGTCGAGCTCCGCCGCATGCATACCCGGCGGCTCGACGCGGAACGCGAACAAGGATAACGCCGGCTCGGCCACGATACGCACGCCGGGCAGCGCCCCTACCCGCGCCGACGCGCTTCGCGCGAGATCGAGCTTCTCGTTCAGCGCATCACGGAAGGCCGACGCGCCGTGGAGCCAGAGCGGCAACCAGATACGAAGACCGCGGGCCGGACGGCTCAGCTCGAGGCCGAGATCGGCGAAGTTCCAGTGGTCTTCGTCCTCCTGCGAAGGCGGCAGATACGCGGCCGTCTCGGCGAAGGCCGAACGCAAGGTCGCGAGCTCCTTCACGAGCACGCAGCCGGTTCCATAAGGCAAAAAGAGCCCCTTGTGTGGATCGAGCGCGATGGAATCCGCCCGCTCGATCCCTGCGAGCGCCGCCCGTCCGCGCTCGGTGAGGAGGAAAAACCCGCCGTACGCTGCGTCCACGTGGAGCCATAGCCCCTCCGCAGCACAGAAATCGGCCAATGCGGCGAGCTCATCCACCGCGCCGACCGGCGTGGAGCCGGCCTGCGCGACGACCAGGAAGGGCCGGTGTCCCGCGGCCCGATCCTCCGCGACGGCCGTGGCGAGCGCGTCGCGCCGCAACCGGAACGATGCGTCCACGGGCAAGACGCGCGTGCTCCGACGCGGAAAACCGGCGACGCGCGCGGCCTTCGAGATCGAGTGATGCCCTCCTTCCGAGGTATAAAGGACGCCTCCTTCGAACGCCTCCCCGAGCTTCGCCTCGCGGGCCGCCACGACGGCGGCGAGGTTTGCAATCGACCCCCCGGAACAAAGCCAGCCTCCCGAGGAAGGACCATATCCCGCGAGGGCGCAGAACCAGCGAATCACGCTGATCTCGAGCTGCACCAATCCGGGCGCAGGCATCCAGAGGCCCGTGTAACGATTGGTGATGTCGGAAATGAGATCCGCGAGCGCCGTGCTCGGCAGGCCGCCCCCGGGGATGTACCCGAGATAGCCCGGCGAAGCCGCATTCAAGCTGACCGGAAGGGCGCGATCGAAGAGCCTCGCCAGCACGCGCCGGAAGGGCACGCCGCGCTCGGGCATCGGCTCGTCGAAAGCACGGGCGACCTTGTGGCTGCCGTCGAGCGAATGAGCAGGCTGGTCCTTCAGCCCATCGAGCCACGGCGCGAGCCGATCCATGCAGGCGGCGACGAGCTCGCGGAGATCGTCGCCTCCGATCTCGAGCGGCGCAGGATGTCTGAAGGGGCGAGGCATGCGCCCCTTCTAACCCGAAACGGCGACGAACGGAGCGCAGATCTCGAAGAAACGAGCGAACGCGCGGACAACCTCGTGCGAATGCTCACCAGCATGCCTCCTGGAGCATCCATGATTCGAGGAGCCCGGGCTGATCGCCGTGCCCCTGATAGTACTCGGCATTCAGGCACGTCACCAGGGCTTGACGTTCGACGAGCGAGAGATCGGTCACGCCCCAAGGCATCGTCTGGTGATTCACCACGTACCAGCTCATCAGCGTCCCGCCCTTGGGTTGCATCCGGATCCCGCTCGGATAATTCAGCTCCCCGCGCCTGTCGCCATCGTGACACGTCGCGCATTGCATGGCTTCTCCGAGCCGCGCGAGCCGCTCCGGTTTGACCTGTCCCGCGGAGCAAGCGGCGAGAAACGCCGGCGTTCGCAGCGGAGACGTGCGGGGCCCCATCGGCGGCCCGTAGGCCGATCGCGTGAATCCGTCGAGATCGATGGCGCCGTAACTCGCCATTCTATTATTGATCGACTTCAACCTCTCGCCGAAGCGCTCTTGGTCGAACTTGAGGGGATGGGGGGTGATGGGAAGGGTGGCCTGCTTGTGGCAGGCGTAGCAGTTCTCGGCGAGGCCGGTTTCCTTCCGTCGCGTGCTGATCTCGATCCGTCCGCCGTCGCGTTTCCGCCAAAAGTCCTTCAGTCGTGCGCGCGGCCTCCTCAGCGCTTCGCCCGTTCCTGCGTCCGTCTTCTGGACGGCCACGACCGAGACGCCCTTGGGCAGCACGCGGGCGGGATCGTGCTGGAGCCCGAACTGGATATGCTGGTCGAAGTCTTTTCGCGGAACGTAGACGAAAAAACGACCGAGCGCGCCCGTACCGTCGGGCGTGGGCAAGTGCTGCGATTCGTAGATGAAAGCGACCCATGCGAAGCGCGGTTCGGAGATCGTCTCATTGATCTGGTCGATGTACCTCAGCGCGCTCGCCAGGGATTCGTCGTCGTTGGCGTCGAGCCACCGGAGAAATTGCTGGTCCTTCAGGGCTTCCGGGAACTCCAGCATCTCGGGGTACGGCATCTCGGAGAAGTACTGCTCGTCTGGCATCGACGCGCCGAGCAGGTGGCCGGACGTCAACTTGTCCCGCGTCACCGCTTCGAAGAAGGTCGAGAAGTTCCGCATGCACTCCTTGGCGGCAGGAACCGCTTCGAGTTGCACGTTGCAGCGACGTAGCTGCGTGCCGATGTCGAGGAGGGTCTCGTCCCGGAGATTGCTGGCAAACAAGGTATCGGTCATCCGCTTGTGCCAATCGCGCCAGCCGGGGAGGTCGGTCGGGCAAGGGGGGACGGCCGCCGGAGGGGCCGCCAAGCATAAAATTCCCCAGGGTAGCCATCGCATCGTCCGGCCCTCCACGTGTCCCGATGGATCCATTGAGGCGGCGCGAGCGCTTCAGGTAGCCCACCACGCGGCCGCGCGTGGGGCCGGTTCGTTCAGGGTTCGCGGAGTCCGATGACCGTGATGCGCCCCGTTTCGCCCGCGCTCACGATCTCCAGCCCTGCATTCCCATCCATGTTCCCGAGCGCCACGGCAGCAGGCGTATCACCCAGCGGAAGCTCCCAGTGCTTCGGCGGGCTGCCAGGGGCCCCCAGGAGAATCACGGAGAGCGTCTTGTCCTCTGCGTTGGCCGTGACCAGATCGGGAAAACCGTCCCGATCGACATCGCCGACGGCCAGCGACACCGGGCCACGACCGGTCGCATGACGGGTGACCTCGCCGAGCTTGCCGTCTCCTTCGCCGCGCAGCACGGCGATCTCATTCTCGTAGGACGGAATCAGGGCCACGTCGAGGCGCCCGTCGCGATTGGCGTCGAGCAATTCGAGGTCCTTCCAATACTTCCAGGGGACGGGATGCCTCAGCGGCGGCGCGGCGAGTCGCCCGGTTCCGTCATTGAGAAAAACGGCCACGCTCCACACCGCGACCCCCTCGTCCGGCGCCTCGTACATTTCGGCCACGATATCGACCGCGCCGTCGCCGTTCATGTCCCCCGCGGCGAGGTTCCTGAGGGTGTATTCGCCCCGGTGCTCGACGGGTGGCGCAAAGGTGCCATCCCCGCGGCCAAACAGGAGCACGAGCGGAGCGTCCCCCTCCACGGAGCTGCTTCCCACGGCGATGTCCCGATGCCCGTCCGCGTTCCAATCTCCCACTTCGACCCCGTTCACCTTTTCGTTGGGTGCGACGAGTTGCGGCGCCCCGAAGCCCTCCTCTCCCTGACCGAGCAACACGTCGAGCGACCGCATCCCATCCGCGCCACGGGTCATCACGGTGAGGTCGAGGTGCTGATCCTCATTGAAATCTGCGATCCGCAGGCCCATGCCGCTGTTGTCGGAGATCCGGTACGACCGCGGCTGCGACAAGGCACCCGAGCCTCGGTTCAGCAGCACACTGACCCCATAGAGCAGCGGGTTCCCCCCGTGGGCGAGCACCACGTCGACCTCCCCGTCTCCGTCGATGTCTCCGAGCTGCATTCCACTCACCGACAGTGGCTCGGGGGAAATCGTATAGATGGGAACGATGGCGAACGAGAACGCGAGAAGGGAGGCATGCATGGCACGAATCCTTTGGGGTCCGAGGTGATCCGCCCGTTTCCGTATCAAAGACCGCTCAGGGCGCGAACGCCGTGACAAACATCTCGATCGGTCCCTCGAAGTCATGGGAAACCGTAGGCTCCACGCGCGAGCCCACGAGCGCAATCCTGCCCCGGCAATTCACCGCAAGATCACGCACGGCCTCCGACGGGGTGCCGCCGACACGCTTGGACCAGCGTACCTCCCCCCTCCGGTCGAGCTTCACGAGATAGGCGTCCGTGCCGCCCGCGCTCGCCAGCGTATCGCCGAAGCCTTCGAGCGTACCCTCGAATTCCCCGGCGAGGACCACGTTGCCGGCGCCGTCGGCCTCGATTCGTCGAGGCACGCCGAGGCGATGGCGCAAGGGACGGCCGGCGGGATCGAGCACCACCACGAAGGGCTCGAAGCCATTCCGGGGGACGATGGGGCCGGCGCCGAGATCGATGATCCGCTCGAATCCCCCCGTGAGCCAGGTATTTCCAGATGCATCGACGGCCACTTCGTGCCCCTCGTCGAATTCAGGTCCCCCGAACCGACGGATCCAGCGCGGCTGCCCGCGCGCATCGAAGCGCGCCGCGAAGGCGTCCGTGGCCCCTGCGCCCGCGCCTTCGATCCCGTCGAGCGAGAGCACGGAACGCATCGACCCCGCGAGGACGACGTCGCCGTCCGGCGCGGCCGCGACGTCCCTCAAGTCATTGTCGCTCGATCCCGAGATCGGCCGAGCAAACACGGTGTTCCCCGCGCGGTCGATCTTCGCGAGAAACCCTTGGCCGTACACGTCCAGCCGACCGAGGCCCAGGTCGAGCTCTCGGCCCTCGTAATGCCCGACGAGGAGAAGGGAGCCTTCCCGGTCCACCGCCGCCGCGTTCACGATCTGGTAGTCGCCGCCGCCATAGGTGCGGGAGAAACGCTGGTTTCCTGCGGAGTCCAGCGCCATCACATCAAACCCACTCCCCCAGAGCCCATGGCTGCCCACGAGCCAGATACCTCCCGCTTCGTCCACCACGAGGGCGGCGAATCGCTCGTCTTCTGGGCTGCCAAAACGCGCGCTCCAGACGGTCTCGCCCGCAGGATCGAGCTTGGCGACGAACAGATCGTGGCCGCCGGCCGCGACGAGGGGGCCACGACCTAGATCGACGGCATTGCGGAAGGCGCCCGCCACAATCGTGTGGCCCGCCCCGTCCACCCCCACGCCGAGCCCGATGTCGCGCAGGTTCGTATCCACGACGAAGCTGCGAGAAAACATCTCCGCGCCCGTGGCCGGCGCATCCTCAGGACAAACGACCGAGGTCACGAGGGCCTCCGCCGTCCCAGGCTCGCCCTCCGAACAGCTTCCCAGGGAGACAGCGGCACATCCGAGGATCAAGGCGGGTGCAAAGCGCTGCATGGCATCCTCCGTCACGGCGAGAGCTTGGCGAGGAATGCGTCGGACGGCTCGTGACCGACGAGCGGTCCGCCCCCGAAATCGAGCGTGCCCCGGAAGCTGCCGATCACGAGGGTATTGCCTTGCGGATCCACGGCGAGGCTGCTCGCCGCCTGGAACTCGTCGTCACCATACCCGTGGCGCCAGAGGGTCGTGCCGTCCGACGCGAGCTTCGCGAGAAACACGTCGTCGCCCGAGGCTTCGAGTGGTGCGTCCCCGAGGTGCAACGTGCCCTGGAAGCCGCCCCCGAGCCGCACCTCCCCGCTCGCATCGACGGCGAGCAAGGGGCTATAGGCCGAGCCCCGGAAGCCACGCGCGAAGAGGGTGCGCCCCTGAGGATCGAGCTTCGCGAGATAAAGGGAGGCCTCGGTCGCCGACAGGGCGGCGTCACGGAAGCCGAGGTCGCCACGAAATACCCCGGTCACGAACACGTTTCCTTCGCCGTCGAGGGCGAGGTCCGGCGCCGTGTCGTGCCGCGGTCCGCCCCAACGAAGGCCCTGAAGGAGCGTGCCCGCTTCGGTGAATTTTGCGACGAACACGTCCGTATCCCCGGCGCTCTCCAGCCGGACGTCGCCGAGATCGATGGTATCGTAAAACGAGCCCGTGATCACCACGTGCCCCTCCCGGTCCACGGCGACAGCGCGCACGTATTGCGGGTTCATGCCGGGAAAACCCTTGCTCCAGGTGATGTTTCCCTGCGGATCGAGGCGGACGAGAAAGACGTTCCCCGCGCCGGACAGCGCGTTCGCCCCAAGCACCATGGTACCGCTGAAAACGCCGGCAAGGACGACATTGCCCTTGTGATCGACGGCGAGGCTCGTCACCGAGGCCCGCAGCGTGGCCGAAAAGGTGCGCGCCCACGCGGCCTTTCCTTCGGACGTGAGCGCGAGGACGAACGCGTCGCCGCTGGAGCCAACGGGGCCCGCGCCGAAATCGGTCGTGCCGAGCAACCTGCCGCCGACGAAGACGTGGCCTCCGGCGCCCACGGCCATGCTCTTGGGGCCCTCGAGCAGCGCATGGTCGAAGCGCACGCCGAACCGGGTTCGCCCCTGCGAATCGAGGCCGGCGACGAAGAGCCGCCCCTCGCCCGTGGGCGATACGATGGGCCCAAGGCCAAGATCGAGGGCCCCTCCTGCATCCCCGGCGATCACGATCTCGTCCGCGCGCCCTACGGCCACCGCGTTACCGTGCGTGTATGCAGTGGGATCCCCGAAGGCGCGGGCCCAGACGACCTCGCCGCGCCCCGCGGACGGTGGGAGGTCATTGCTGTGGAGCTCCATTCCGGTGCCGAGGACACCTTCCCCGCAGCCGGCGCCCCCCAGCGCCCCCGCAGCAAACGTCAGGATGCGCAGTCCCCCCCGCATGCTCCTGTCCCCCCCATGCCCACGGCGGCGCGGGCACGAGGACCATTGCAAGGTTTGCGCCCTCCCCCACGCCCCCCTCGCACGGGGCTCGTGTACGCCTCGTCTTTCGCGTCGTTGCGGTTCCCCTGGGAAGAAAGATTCGGCGCGGAATCCGTGATTCGAACGCCCGGCTTTGTCTTGACGGTGTTCACCGGACGGGTACTCTCGTGCGTCTCGTTCGATCCCGCCCTCCGCTGAACAAAGTTCACCCCGAACCTGAGCATGCAAGCCCCCGGCCCCCATCTGCTCCAGTTCCTCAACGGCGTTCGCACCCTCGGATTCCTCGATTTCGTGGGGAAGCAGTGGCGCGAGCACGGGGACGTGTTCCAGGTGCGTATCGGTCGGCGCACGCTGGTCTTCGCGATGCACCCCGACGTGGTGGAGCGCGTCAGCGTCAGCCATCGGCAGAACTACGAGAAACTCGGCAGCTACGACTCGGTGCGAAAGTACCTGATCGGCAATGGCATCGTCGCGAGCAACGGAGAGCTCTGGCGTCGGCAGCGCAAGTTGATGGCGCCTTTCTACACACCCAAGGGCGTGCAGGCGTACGCGGAGTTGATGATTCGCGACGGCGCGCGCCTCGTGGAGCGCTGGGAGGCGCTCGCCAGCAAGGGCACCGAGGTGGAGATCGCCGAGGAGATGACCAACGTCACCGCCTCCATCATTCTGAAGGCGATGTTCAGCACCGAGACGATGGAGTCGATCCACCAGATGAAGGACGCGGTGGAGACGATGCTCTCCTTCGTCAACGACCAGATGGCGGGCCCGACGCTCCCCATGTGGCTTCCCACCTCGAAGAATCGCAAGTACCTCGCGGCGCGGGAGATGGTGCATCGCTCGATCCGCGCGCTCATCGCGGAGCGACGCGGCACCGACGAGGCGCAATGGCCCGACGACCTCCTTTCGCGGCTGATGAAGGCGCGCGACGACGAGACCGGCCAGGCGATGTCGGAGAGCTTGCTGCGCGATGAGTCGATTACTACGTTCTTCGCGGGCCACGAGACCACCGCGCGCACCATGACGTTTGCTTGGTACGCGCTCGCGACGAACCCGAAGGTGACCGAACGCCTGCACGAGGAGCTCGATCGCGTGCTCGGCGGGCGGACGCCGACCACGAATGAGCTGCGGCAGCTCCCGTACACGCTGCAGGTCATCAAGGAGGTGCTGCGGCTCTACCCGGCGGCGCCATTTTACGCGCGTGACGTGGTCACCGCCGACCAATTCGGCGACTTCGACGTGCCCGTGGGCGCGACGGTGATGCTGTCGCCGTACTTCACGCACCGGCATCCGCAGTTCTGGGAAAACCCCGAGGGATTCGACCCCGATCGCTGGACACGCGAGCGAGAGGACGCGCGTCATGGCCATGCGTACCACCCGTTCGCCGCCGGTCAGCGTATCTGCATCGGGAACAACTTCTCGCTGCTCGAAAGCCACCTGCTCCTGGCGATGCTCGCGCAGCGGTTCACGCCTCGATTGCGCGCCGGCTTCGCGCCCCGCTGGTCGATGCAGGGCACGCTCGGCATCACGAACGGGCTGCCGATGGTGATCATGCCGCGCTGAAATCGGCCGCCCACGCACGCGTGCTCCCGTCGCGACGGCATGGTTGCCGCAATGCGTTGGCGCATCGGCTCGTGTCGACGTCCCTCGTTGGCCTGCGTCATCCCCCACGTGCAGAGCGCGCCAAGGCGTGACAAACGGACGGGTTCTGCCTTATAGGGGAGCATGCCGAAAATTCTGCCTACACTCGTCGCCGCCGACCATGAACACAACGGCGCTCGTGTCACGCCGGACCGCACCCTGCTTGATCCGGTCTGTGGGTTCTGCGGGCGAGGCATCAACCCCGTTCGTGTCGTCGAGGGCTCGTTCTTCGCGGAACACCTGCCCCTGCTCGATCCGATGTGCCGCTCTGCGAACGGACTCACGAGGTACGATGTCGAGGCAGTCGACAAGATGACCGGCCGCCTCGCGGCGTTTCTCGAACAGGCCCAGCCCGGGACGCTCTGGCAGGCGGACACGGTGCAGACGAGCCGCAAACCGAAGCAGGTTCGAACAGAGCCCGAGCCCTTCGGCCCCCTTCACCACGCCAAGGCCGAAACTGAGGTATTCGCGAAGGTGCTCGAGGCGAAGGAGCGCTGGCTCGACGCCGTCGCCGCCCTTCTTCGAGGGGAGGACGAACGGCTCGCCGTCGCCGCGGTGAAGCACCTGTCCTTGCGTCGACCCTACCCGCCGGCGTGGACGTTCAATCCCGCCGTGCCCGTGCCGGAGGAAGCCATCGCCGCGTACGAGGCCTTCCGCGCGGGCAAAGCCGAACGTTATCAGGCCGCCGACGCGGCCGGAGAAGCGGGGCAGTTCTCGCTCCTGCTCGAGGCGTGGACCGACCGGCGTGCGAGCGTCGCCGATGAAGCCGTGAGGCAACTATGGGACGCGATCACCGGGAATGGAGGCCTGAACGAGAGTCTTCGCGGCCTGCCGAGCGAAATATTGACGCAAGCGATCGAGCAGCTCGATCGTGAAATCGCGTCGCTCGAGGCGGGCACCGTCACAACGACGAAGCTCGATTGGCGCAAGACCCTTTTGCCTCGGCACCAAAAACTGGCCGACGGCTTCCGCGCGCTCCTGGCAACCAAGAAGCCCGCGGCCAAGAAGGCGCCTGCAAAGAAGGCGGTCGCAAAGAAGGCGCCCGCGAAGAAAGCGCCCGCGAAGAAAGCGCCTGCAAAGAAGGCTCCTGCGATATCCAAGACGCGCTGATTGCCGGGCGTTCAGGCGGCGTGTCGCAACCCACGCGCACGGCGATCTGCGGCACGCAGGGATGGCTGTGCCCGCCCTTTTTCCATAACGAATGACGCGGCTCTACATCTCGCAGCCCATGCGCCGAGCCGTTCAAGAGACCTGGGTCACCGCGCCTTCTCGGCGTCCGCGAGGGCCTTCCAGGCGGGCTCGGCCGCGCCCACCGCCGCGCGCGTCCCGGAGCGCACGATGGGCGTGCGCAGCAGCAGCGGATCCTCCAAGAGCAGCTCGGCCAGGCGTGCCTCGGTCGGGGCGCTGTACTGGAGCCCGCGCTCCTTCACGCGTGGGCTCTCCGCATCGTAGAGCGCGCGCATGCCGCCCACAGCGCGCGCGACGCTGGCGAGCTCTCCCTTGGAGAGGCCCTTTTCGCGCAGGTCGACGCTCTGCACCTTGATGCCGCGCTCGGCGAAGAACCGCTGCGCGGCACGTGTCGCTTTGCATTTGGTCGTACCGAAAATCTGGATCACAGCAGGGCCATCTTCGGTCGGGTAGGCCGGGGAGGCAACCCCTTCCCGAAGTCCCCTCCCTCCGACATCGAAGTCCCCTCCCTCCGACATCGAAGCCGCCGAGCCCGTGATCGGAGTCCCCTCCCTCCGACATCGAAGCCGCCGAGCCCGTGATCGGAGTCCCCTCCCTCCGACATCGAAGCCGCCGAGCCCGTGATCGAAGTCCCCTCCCTCCGACATCGAAGCCGCCGAGCCCGTGATCGAAGTCCCCTCCCTCTGACATCGAAGCCGCCGAGCCCGTGATCGAAGTCCCCTCCCTCCGATATCGAAGGCTGCCACGGCCGTCCTTCATGCGACCAGGGGCCGCAGCGCCGCCAGCGCGGGCGTGGGGCCCGGGGCCGCCGTGATCATCGCGTCGAGCAGCGCCCGTGGCTCGACCAGGCCGGCGGCGCCGGACTTGCGGATCGCCGGTACGCGGCAGGCGGTCCAGATGAAGCTCGCCAGCACCGGCACCGGCAGGCGGCTCATCACCTCCATCGGCGCCGGCGTGATGCTGTTTCCGAGCCGGCGCACCAGGCGAAGGCCCTCGTCCATCGCGCGCGCCAGCGTCTGCGCTTCACGCCACGACACGCCCGCGCCGCGCGTATGCGCCTGCGCGATCGCAATCATCATCGGCATGACCATGGCGGCGTGGGTGCGCAGCCAGCTCTCCATGTCCGGGTGCACCACGCTGGGGATGCCCGCGGCGGAGAATACCTCGGCCCAGGCGGCGTCGGTCACGGTCGTGCTCATCGGTCGACGGACGATCTCCGTCGTCAGCACGCCGTCGGCGATGACAGCGAGGATCGCCGGAAAGCCAAACGCGAACCGCGAGGCGCCCACGGCGTCGCGCAGGCGGTCGAGCGGCTCGAAGGTGTTGAACATGAACATGATCGTGCGCGCCGCGCTCGCAGCCAGCGCCGGCAACACCCCATCCACCTGCGGGGCGAGCACCGTCACCAGCACGAGATCCCACGCGATCGTCGGGTCGAGCGCTGTGCTGACGCCGACGGCCGCGCGCTCGCCCGAGGCGGTCACGATCGCCAGCTCGCGCTGCAATTGCTCGAGCCGCTTGCCGCGGGCGACCACCGTCACCGCATGCCCGGCGCGCGCGAGCTGAAACGCAAAGGTGCTCCCAATGCCTCCGGGCCCGATGATTGCGATTTGCATTCCATGCGGCGTACCACGCGCCGGATCCATCGACAAGCCGCGCCGCTCGTCGCGGGGCGAGGTCGTGGCCTTCGAGCAGGCGTGGTGCACGCGCGCAAAATGAGCAGTGGCATCGTCGCGACACACGCCCCTATCGCACCGCTTTGACCAGCAGGTTTCCGACGCCAGGGACGCTGAATGTGTTCGCGAAGACCGGCATCGTAGCTGTCAGAATGCGTCGCAGCAGACAGAACCGGGCTTGGTCGTTTTTGGGGGCCGCCGCGCTCCTGGGGATCATGGTTTCCAGCCGCGCGGCGTTTGCCGCAGAGATGGGGGAGAGCGGCGGCGTGCTGGCCGCGTTCGGCCCGGAGGGGATGCGGTTGGCTCCCCGGAACCAGGGCCCGGCCCGCGGGATGACGCTCCTCCGCGCTGGATGCGCAGGCCATCCGCGGCCCGTGGGGCCCGCCCTCGTGCAGGCTACGAGGGGACACGTGGCGTACGTCCGGCACGACGTGCCGCTCGTGGAATGGTACGAGCAGAGGCCCGAAGGGATCGAGCAGGGTTTCACGCTGGCCACGCCGCTGTGCGAAAAGGGAGGCTTCGAGTTGTCCCTCGAGCTCTCCGGGATGGAGGCCACGCCCGGCGCGAACGCCGGGGATCTCGCGCTGCGCGACGCGAGCGGGGGGTTTTCGCTCCGCTACGGCGAGCTTTCGGCCTTCGACGCGCTCGGCCGCGTGCTGCCCTCGCGGATGGTGGTGGAGGGCGGGCGCGTGATATCGCTCCGGGTCGACGACGCCGCCGCGGTGTATCCCGTGACGGTAGACCCGCTGATGGTGCTGAACGAGCGAAGGTCGTACATCCTCAAGAGCACCTTGGGCGATAACTCCATCTACTACCGCGATGGATATGGAATCGCCCTCGAAGATGGCTTCCTGGCCGTCGGTTTTTTTGGCCCCGACCCCATGTTCTATCCCTCGGGCACGCGCGTCTTCCCGAACTGGCAAACCCTCAACAAAATAGGGAGCCACGGCCCCGGCATTCCGCTCAGCCCTTACCCTCACGGAGCCCTGGCCATCGGCGGGGGGAGCTTGTTCATCGCGCCCTTCAATGCCAATGCCCCGATCGAGGTGTACGAGTCGCAGCCGAACGGCACCTTCAACCATACGCAGATCGCCCTTCCGGGCAGCAAAATCGCCGCCTCGGGGACGACCCTGGCCGCGCTGAGCTCGGGATCGCTCCACGTCCACGTGCACGGCGCAGGGGGCTGGACGCAGGAATCGGTGATACCGCCGCCCGCCGACGGATGGCAACACCCCCTGGCCGTCTCCGGCGACCGGATCGCGCTCTTCAGCGGCAACAGCGTGGTCGTGCTTTTGCGCAGCAATGGGCTCTGGAGCACGGAGGCCACCTTGCCTTTCCCGGCCGCTGGCACCCCGAAGAGTTTGGCGATCTCCGGCGAGACGCTCGTGCTCGGCATCCCGGACGCCGACGTCGCAGGGGCGGGCGCAGGGGCGATCCAGGTCCATGTCATGAGCGGGGGCGCATGGGTCCCGCACGCCACGCTCACGGCGAGCGACGCAGCGGCCGGGGACCAACTTGGCGCCGCGGTGGACATCGACGCGGACACGGTCGTGGCCGGTGCGCCCGGCAAGGAAAGCGGCTGGGGGATGCTCTACGCCTTTGGCAGGACCGGCAATCTCTGGTTCCAGCACGGCTCGTTCCGGCCGAGCAACGTCACCATGTACGACTCCCCAGGGAAGTTCGGCAGCAGCGTGGTCATCTCGGGCGACATCGTGGCCGCCACCGCGCCCTTGAAGCATGGTCACCTCATCGTCGACGAGTATATCGGCGAGACGTGCGCGTTCCGGATGGACGTGTCGTGCAAAGGCCCGGCGGACTGCCCGAGCGGCTTCTGCGTGGACGGGGTCTGCTGCGACACGGCATGCGGCGGAGGGGACCCGAGCGATTGCCTCGCGTGCAGCACGGCCTTCGGCGCACCGGCGAACGGGACATGCGTCACGATCCCCACGGGCGGCATCTGCCGGGCAGCCGTGGGCGTATGTGACGTGGCCGAGACGTGCAACGCCGGGGTATGCCCGCCGGACGTGGCAGGCCCGGCAGGGGTTCTCTGCCGGAAGAAGCAAGGCGATTGCGACGCGGAGGAGCTCTGCGACGGGGCGAGCACGAGTTGTCCGCCCGACCAGACGCAGCCCCCAGGCACGGTCTGTCGCGCCGCGGCGCACGCCTGTGACGCGGCCGAGACGTGCAATGGTGGCACGACCTGCCCCCTCGACAAGGTGGCGCCCCCCGGGACGATCTGCCGTCCCGAGGTGGGCGCCTGCGATGTGGCCGAGGTATGCATCGGCGCGACGTGTCCCGCGGACGTTTTCCTCCCCGTTTCGACCGTCTGTCGTACGGAGAATGGCCCCTGTGACACGGCCGAATCTTGCACCGGCGCGAGCGGCGAATGCCCGGCGGACGGATTCGCGCCCGATGGATCGGATTGTTCCGCTGGATTGTGCATGGCCGGCCTTTGCATGAGCGAGGGCGGCGCGGGTGGCAGCGGCAGCGGCGGCAGCGGCGGCAGCGGCGGCAGCGGCGGCAGCGGCGGCAGCGGCGGCAGCGGCGGCAGCGGCGGCGGCGGC